>NZ_OY781365.1:302500-605000 GCF_963676815.1 uncultured Draconibacterium sp. | reverse complement strand
GGAGCGGCAGTTATGGTGTTGGCACTGTTGGCTTCCTTTTTGTCGGTAAATCAGCTAAAAACATATGACGTTAATGCTTTGGTAGCCGATAATGAATCCTCGACCGAGGACGCAGTGGAGGTTATAAATGTTGCTCCCGCACAAACAGCTACTAACGAAATTTCGGAAGAAGTAGTTGTTTCTAAGACACCAACTTCAGAAAATATATCAGAAGAAACTACAACAGAAGCCACCCCGGAGGCAACTGCATCAGAAACTGATACAGAAAAAACAGTGGCCGAACCAAAACCGGCAGCTGCATCAACCGGTACTTCACTGGCTGACATTCAGAAAAATCATAACTCATTCCGCGGACCTTTGGCGCAGGGCGTGATCATGCATAAAAACATTCCGACTGAGTGGGACGGTGCTGCCGGAACAAATGTGCTTTGGAAGGTTGAAGTTCCAAAACACGGATTTAACTCGCCAATTATCTGGGGCGACAAATTGTTTGTGGCCGGTGCCAACGAGGCAACACGCGAAGTGTATTGTTACAACCGTAACGATGGTAAACTATTGTGGACCGGAGTTGCTGACAACATTTCAGGATCGCCGGCATCGCCACCGCGTGTTACGGATGATACCGGTTTGGCTGCCCCAACTTTAACCACCGACGGAAACGCTGTTTTTGCGATTTTTGGTACCGGAGACGTAATTGCTTTTGATATGAACGGCAAACGTGTGTGGGCAAGAAACCTCGGCGTTCCTGATAATCACTACGGACATTCATCATCATTAATTACCTGGAACGGAAAGCTTTTCGTTCAGTACGATACAAACCGTGGAGGGAAAGTGATGGCGTTGGATAAGAAAACCGGAGAACCGGTTTGGGAAACACAGCGTAGTGCAAAAATTTCTTGGGCTAGTCCGGTGTTGGCCGAAGTTGATGGAAAATATCAGTTGGTGTTAACTGCCGATCCGATTGTTGCCGGTTACGATGTGGAAACCGGAGAAGAACTTTGGTCGGTTGAATGTATGATGGGTGAGGTTGGTGCCTCGGTTGGTTATGCCGACGGAATTGTGGTGGCAGCCAACGAATATGCCCGAATGGTAGCTATTGATATTCGTACACAGGAAGTACTTTGGGAAGATGATTTTTACCTGCCCGAAGCAGCCAGTCTTTTAGCGCATGACGGTTTGTTATTTGCTGCAACCAGTTATGGCGTTTTTGTGTGTTACGATCTGAAAGAAGGTGAATTGCTTTGGGAAGATGATTTTGGTTCGCCGGTGTATTCGTCGCCTGTTCTTGCCGATGGCAAAGTGTATTTAATGGACAACGACGGAGTAATGCGAATCTACGAGTTTTCAAGGGAATTGAAAAAGGTAGGCGAAAACGCATTGGGCGAAATGTCTGGTCCAACACCGGCTTTTGCCGATGGGCGGATTTATATCAGAGGAGATGAACATGTATTTTGCATTGGGAAGTAGGACTTTTGAGGAGGAATAAATGACAGAAGAAAATAAATATATCGATCAGCTTATTCAGGAAAAAGGCGTAACAAAAAAGAGCCTTATTCCTATTCTTCAGGCCATTCAGAAGGAGTACAATTATTTGCCTGAAGAAATTTTGAGATTGGTGGCTGATAAAACTGAGATCAGTCTGGCTGAGATAATTGGAGTGGCCAGTTTTTACTCGCAGTTTCGTTTGCATCCGGTTGGCGAGCACATGATAAAAGTGTGTGTGGGAACGGCATGCCATGTAAAAGGAGCCGGTCAGGTTTACGATGCATTTCGTCGCGAATTGAAGTTGGAAGAGGGGCAGGAAACCGAAGAATCGGGGAAATATACTTTAGAACAGGTGGCATGTTTAGGCTGTTGTACGCTGGCGCCTGTGGTTCAGATAGATGATACTACATACGGACATGTGGCATCCGATCAGGTTGGTCAGGTAATTGCTGATTTTGAAAGCATAAAAGGAACAAAAAATTCAAAAAAGGCTCGAAAAGCTGATGGCTCTGAAATTCAGGGAGAGATTCGAATTGGATTGGGGTCGTGTTGTGTAGCCAGCGGAAGTAAGGAAATTCAGGAGGAAGTTGAACACGTTGTTAACGAGAGTGGATTACGTGTAAGTCTAAAGCATGTGGGCTGCGTGGGAATGTGCCATCAGGTGCCTTTGGTGGAAGTGGTTCCAAATGAAGGAGAGGCAACGCTTTATGCCAAAGTTAAACCTGAAGACGTTAAAAATATTGTCGAAAGCCATTTTCAGGCGCCGGGATTGTTAGCTCGTCTGAAAAATAAATTATTGCACACCGTTGAGGATATCCAGACCGATCGAAACTGGGATGGAATTGAGCGTTACGAAATTAGCATGCGCGAAAAACCGGTGGCCTCATTTTTAGGAAAACAGGTTCCAATTGCTACTGAATATCGCGGAATAATTAATCCGCTCGATATTAATGAATACCTGAGTCGCGGAGGTTTTTCTGCTCTTGAAAAGGTGCTGACAAAATTAACACCCGATGAGGTTGTTAAAGAGGTGAAAGAGAGTGGCGTGAGAGGTCGTGGTGGCGCCGGATTTCCAACCGGAGTAAAATGGGAATTTGTTAAAAAGGAAGTTAACGATACAAAATACATCATCTGTAATGGCGATGAGGGCGATCCGGGAGCGTTTATGGATCGTATGTTGCTTGAGTCGTATCCGTATAGGGTTATCGAGGGAATGATCATTGCTGCCTACGCGACGGGCATTCATCAGGGGTATTTTTATATCCGTGCCGAATATCCGCTGGCGGTAAAACGTATTAGCGAGGCCTTGAAAATTTGTAAGGCTAAAAACTATCTCGGTGAAAATATTTTAGGAAGTGGTTTTGATCTCAATTTGCAGATTTATGAAGGAGCAGGCGCATTTGTGTGTGGCGAAGAAAGTGCACTTATTGCTTCTATTGAAGGAAATCGCGGTTTCCCGAGAATGCGCCCGCCATTTCCGGCAGAGAGCGGTTTATGGGGGAAACCAACACTGGTGAACAACACTGAAACGCTGGCCCAGATTTCTTACATCCTGCGTGAGGGATCTGAAGGATTTTCAAAAATCGGCTCCGGAAAAAGCACCGGGACAAAAGTTTTTGCACTTGCCGGTAAAGTGGCTCGTGGCGGACTGATTGAAGTTCCGATGGGAATTACCATAAAACAGGTGATTGAAGAAATTGGCGGCGGAATTGCCAATGGCCGCCAGTTTAAAGCGGTGCAGATTGGTGGTCCGTCGGGTGGTTGTATTCCGGCTGAACATTCCGATACGCCGATCGATTTTGAATCGTTGGGAGAAATGGGAGCTATGATGGGGTCGGGTGGACTTGTTGTGCTCGACGATACCGATTGTATGGTGGATATTGCCCGCTATTTTCTTTCGTTCACACAAGAAGAATCGTGCGGGAAATGTACCTTCTGCCGTGTTGGAACAAAACGAATGCTCGATATTCTTGACGGAATTGTTAGCGGAAAAGGTAAAAAAGGAGATATTGAAGAATTGGAGCATCTGGCGGAATGGACAAAAAAAGGAAGTCTGTGCGGACTGGGAAAAACGGCACCAAATCCGGTGTTGAGTACCCTGAAACATTTCCGAGATGAGTACGAAGCACACATCAACGGAACCTGCCCGACCGGCAAATGTACAGAGCTGATTACTTATTCGGTAAACGATGAGTGTATCGGTTGTACCAAGTGCGTTCAAAAGTGCCCGGTTGATGCGATTCCGTTTACGCCGCACGAGAAACATTCAATCGATACAGAACTGTGCATAAAATGCGACGCTTGCAGAGCAGCCTGCCCGGTTGATGCCATTGATGTCAAATAATCCAGTATCAAGAAACAAATGATTAAACTAAAAATAAATAACAAAGTAGTTGAGGTTGAACAGGGGACTTCGGTGATGAAAGCCGCGCAGCAAATGGGATTTGATATCCCGAATATGTGTTGGCACGACGAGCTGGAGCACTTTACTTCCTGCATGCTTTGTATGGTGAAGGACCACAAAAACGGACGACTTTATCCGTCATGTTCGGTAAAAGCAGTGGAAGGAATGGAGGTGATTACCGATGATCAGGAGATTGCCGATTCGCGAAAAACTGCGTTGGAATTGCTGTTGAGCGAACATGTTGGAGATTGTGAAGGCCCCTGCCAGGTGGCTTGTCCGGCTCATATGGATATTCCGCGAATGAACCGATTGATCGCTGCCGGCAAATTTGATGAGGCGTTGGCAGTGGTAAAAAAGGACATTGCTCTGCCTGCAGTTTTGGGGCGAATTTGTCCCGCTCCGTGCGAAGGAGCCTGCCACCGAAAAACAGTTGATGAGCCGGTTTCAATTTGTTTGTTGAAGAGAATTGTGGGAGATAATGGTGTTGAACCAACGCTTCCTGAAGTTGAAAAAACAGGAAAAAAGGTAGCAGTAATTGGTGCCGGTCCGGCCGGATTGGCAGCTGCATATTACATGCAACTGAAAGGAATCGATGTAACACTTTTTGATAAAAATGAAAAAGCCGGTGGTCTGCTTCGTTTGGAATTGAGCGAAGAAGTTTTACCAACGGATGTTTTGGATAAAGAAATTGAATCGATTATAAAAACCGGTGTTGAATTTCGTGGAGGACAGTCGATTGGCGCCAGCGAGTTTGATCTGCTGAAAAAGGATTTTGATGCTGTAGTCCTTGCATCAGGTGTATTTACTGACGATTCGGAAAAGTATGAGTTGAAAGCCGGACCAAAAGGAATTGTTGTGGATAAAGCAACTTATCAAACTTCCGACGAAAAAGTATTTGCCATCGGGAATGTATTGCGTTCATCAAGACTGGCTGTTCGCTCGGTAGGTCAGGGAAAAGAAGTGGCATTTTCTGTTATGCAATTTTTGTCCGGACAAGAGATAAAAGGTGAACTACGTTTATTTAATTCTCGTTTTGGAAAGATGGTTGCCGACGAATTTGCCGAATACTTAAAAGAGTCGGTAGAAGGGAAACGCAAGATTCCGGAGCAAGGTAAAAATGCAGGATTTAGTCGAGAAGAAGCCATTGCGGAAGCAAAAAGGTGTTTGCATTGCGATTGCCGTGCAATTGATAATTGTAAACTGCGCGAATATTCGGACCAATATCAAGTGGATCAAAAACGATTTAAAACCAGCGAGCGCCGGAAGATTACAAAACAGATCAATCATGATTTGGTGGTGTACGAATCTCAAAAATGTATTAAGTGCGGAATATGTGTACGCCTCACTGGAAAGTATAAGGAGAAATTTGGTTTTACATTTATTGGCAGAGGATTTGATGTGGAGATTGGCGTTCCGTTTAACGAAGATCTGAAACTGGGATTGACAGAAACAGCACGAAAAGTTGCAGAGGGTTGTCCAACGGGAGCGATATCGTTGAAGAATAACGAATGATGAATGTCGATTAACGATTTAAGATTTAGGAATGAGTCGACAATTGGCAAAATTCTATCGTTTTCTATGTGTCTATTGTGGTTCAATGAAAATAAAAATGCAGAGTGTTGATTAACGGTTTTAGAAGTAAATCTGCAATCAAAATTCGTTAATCAATATTCGCAAATCAAAGAATTTATGAAGTATTGGATAGTAGCTTTTTTAATCATTTTGAGTTTTGGAGCTGTTGCTCAGCCATCAGATTCTTGGCCCATTTTTCGTGGAGAGCAGCATTTGACCGGTGTCTCAAAAACCACACTGCCTGATTCTCCAAAACTTTTATGGACTTTCGAAACCGGCGATAACATCAAGTCGGCACCGGTAGTTGCGAACAATAAAGTGGTGATTGGTTCTACCGATGGTTTTGTATACTGTGTTGATACTTCTGGAAAATTATTGTGGAAATTCAATACTGAAAATTCAATCGAAGCACCCGCGCTCATTCTTGATAATACGGTTTATGTAGGTAATTTGGATGGGATGCTTTTTGCGCTAAACCTCGATAACGGCGAAAAATTGTGGGATTACGAATGTGAAAACCAGATTATAGGTTCGGCAAACTGGTGGACGGAAGATGGTACAACCTATATTTTTATGGGGAGTTATGATTACTACCTTCATTGTGTTGATGCCAAAACCGGTGAGTTAAAATGGAAATACGAATCGGATAATTTCATTAACGGAGCCGCGGCCTGCGCTGATGGGAAAGCCATATTTGGTGGCTGCGACGGATACCTTCACGTGGTTGATGTAACGACGGGCGAGCTGGTAGAAAAAATTGATGTAGCAACCTATGTGGCCGGGTCGGTTACCATAGAAAATGATAAAGCTTATGTGGGCGATTACGATGGCCGTTTTTTTCAGGTTGATATAGAAAAGGACAAAACTACCTGGGTGTGGTCTGACGAAAAAACTAATTTGCAGTTTATTGCTTCGCCCGCTTTAATTGGCGATAAAGTTTTAACGGCCAATCACAATAAGTTTTTGTATTGTTTCAATAAAAATACAGGTGAAAAACTGTGGGAATACAACACCGGCCGACAGGTGGAAGCCTCTCCGGTAATTGTTAAAAATAAGGTAGTTGTGGCGAATATGCGTGGCGATTTAGCCATTGTGAACCTTTCGGATGGAAAGCCTGTTTGGACTTATGAACTAGGAAGCCAGATCATTAGTAATCCTGCGGTAGCAAGTGGAAAATTGTTTGTGGGAGCTTACGATGGAAATATTTATTGTTTTGGCGAATAATAACCTTTTCATTCTTCCGGCTTCTAATAATTTAGAGCATGAATATAATTCAAATCATACCCGGATCAGGTGGCAGCTTTTATTGCGGTAATTGTCTGCGCGACAGCAAATATGTGGATGCCTTACGAAAACTGGATCACCAGGTGGTGAAAATTCCCATGTATTTGCCGCTTTTTTCCGATGAACACGACATCTCTGACATCCCGATTTTTTATGGTGCAATCAGCACTTATCTTAAACAGGTTTATCCGATTTTCAGGAAAGCACCGGCTTGGTTCGATAAGTTGCTCAATTCAAAACCTATGATGAAAATGGCTGCTTCCATGGCGGGATCCACCCGTGCAAAAGGTCTGGAAGATATGACCATTTCGATGTTGCTGGGTGAACAGGGCGAGCAAAAGGAAGAGCTGGAAAAAATGGTTGATTGGATTGCCGAGCATTGCAAACCCGATGTTATTCATATTTCAAATGCTTTGTTGCTGGGACTGGCAAAACGGCTGAAAGAAAAGGTTGGCGTTCCGGTGGTTTGTTCACTTCAGGACGAAGATGTTTGGGTTGATGCCATGCAGCCACAGTTTCAGCAGCCAATTTGGGATTTAATGCACGAGCGTGCCGAAGATGTGGATGCGCTGGTTGCGGTCAGTAATTATTTTGCCGATGAAATGAAAAAACGTATGCGCCTGGAAGATAAAAAGGTGCACACGTTTTATCTTGGAGTTGATGTGGAGGATTATCCCTACATTCCGGTAAAAGAGAAACCAAAAAATGTTGGTTATATTTCGAGAATGTGCCACAAGGATGGTTTCGATATTGTGGTGGATGCTTTTATTGAATTGAAAAAGAAAGCAGATTTTGAAGAGGTGAAACTAATTGCTACGGGAGGTTTAACCGGCGACGATAAAAAGTTTTTTAAAGAGCAAAAACATAAGCTGAAAGAGGCTGGTTTGCTGCATCAGTTTGAGGTGGTGGAAGAATTTGAAGGAGCAGCACGTCATAATTTCTTTAAAAAAGTTGCGATGATATCTGTCCCTGTTCGCATCGGCGAGGCATTCGGAATGTATTTGTTGGAAGCCATGGCTTCCGGAGTTCCGGTGGTGCAACCCGCTTTGGGAGCTTTCCCTGAGATTGTGGATGTTTCAGGTGGCGGAATAACTTATTCGCCAAATACACCGAAAAAATTGAGTGAAAGCTGGGCCGACTTATTGAATGATCCTGAAAGATTGGAACAATTGAGCCTGGCCGGTTATGAAGGAACCGGAAAGAATTTTAATATACATAACCATGCAGCCGAGATAGTTGAGCTGTATGAGAATTTGAAAAGATAAACTTCGCGTCTTTGCGCCTTAGCGGTAAAAAAAATAAAATGCTACTACAACTAAAAAACATATCAAAAGGGTACGGAGAAGCCGGTACACATAGCTTTCGACCGGTATTAAAAGAACTAAATAGTGAACTGGAAAAAGGACAAAAAGTGGCAATAATCGGGCCGAGTGGTTCAGGAAAAACAACTTTATTGAATCTTGTAGGGGCACTGGACACGCCCGATTCCGGAGAAGTGATGTTTAATGGTACCAATATTACCGGGTACAATTCAACTCAATTGTCGACCTTTAGAAATCAAAACCTTGGGTTTGTTTTTCAAATGCATCATTTAATGCCACAACTGAGCCTTTGGGAGAATGTGTTGCTACCGCTATTGCCACAAGGAAAAGTAACAAAGGAGCAAAAAGACTGGGCAGAATACCTGATCAAAAAAGTAGGTATTTCAGAGCAACGTAATCAGAAACCTTCAGAAATGTCGGGAGGCGAGTGTCAGCGTACTGCGGTGGTTCGTGCTTTAATAAATAAGCCTGAATTAATTCTGGCCGATGAACCAACGGGTGCGCTTGACGAGGCCAATGCCAATGCTCTTTCGGAATTACTTATTCAACTCAGCGAAGAGGAAGGAGTGACTTTGGTGACAGTAACTCACTCGGCAGAGTTGGCTCAAAAAATGGATACGAAACTTTTATTACGAAACGGTAAATTGGAAAAAGAATAGTTTCCCCTTCAGGGGAAATGTCCAAAGGACAAAGGGGTATGACCAAATTTCAATACATAATAAAATCTTTTCTTCATTATTTTAAAGCCAATTTATTGGTGGCAATTGGTGTGGCTATCAGCACGATGGTTTTAACCGGCTCACTTGTTATTGGCGATTCGGTGCGACACAGTTTAACCCAGGCAACCTTTTATCGTTTGGGCGAAACAACACACCTGGTAGCTGTAAAAGAGCGCTATTTTCGTCAGGAGATGGCTGCGGAGATGGAAGCTGTAAATGCTGAACTGAAAGCTACTTCTGTGCTTTTGTTGGAAGGAATGGCTGTTGCCGATGGAGGTCAGGAACGTGCTAATAAAGTTCAGGTGGTTGGCGTTGATGCCGATTTTGAGGAGATCGCAAACACACCGTTTTTTGCCGAATTGCAAAATAATGAGATAGCCATAAGTGAAAATCTGGCAGAGCGTCTGCAAAAAGGGGCCGGCGATAATATCCTGGTTCGCATAAAAAAGGCCAGTCTGATACCGATGAATGCGCCGTTTGTATCGGCCGAAGAAACAAGTGTGTCTTTACGCGCGACAATTAAAAAAGTAGTTACGAAAGACGAGTTGGGGCGCTTTAGTTTGAAAAATTCACAAACGGCACCCTATAATATTTTTATGTCGATTGAGCGCCTGAACCGTTTAATGGAATTTGAAGGAAAGGCGAACCAGATTCTTGTTTCAACGGAGTTGGAGACAGCAGTAGTTTCCGAAGTCGTAAATTCCTGTTTAACACCAGCCGATGCCGGATTGGAATTAAAGAAATTAGATGATAAACGCGAAGTGGAGATTTCTACCGAGCGGGTTTTTATGGAAGAGAAAATTTCTGATCTGCTTGGAAGTTTACCCGGAGCAGATATGATTTTGACTTATTTTGTGAATGGGATCGATCATAACCAATCAGTAGTTCCTTATTCATTTGTGTCATCGGTTAACAACCCAAAGCTAGCTCCAAATGAAATAATATTAAATCAGTGGGCTGCAGATGATTTCAAAGCTAAATTGGGAGATACCATTCGTTTACAATATTTCAAGATCGGCCCTTTGCGGCAGTTGGAAAATAAAGAGGCCGCATTTATTTTAAAGGAAATTGTTCCAATGGATTCTCCAGTGGCAGATCGAACGCGCGTACCACATTTGCCGGGATTATCCGATGCCGGACATTGCCGCGAGTGGGAGGCCGGTGTGCCCATTGATCTGGATGCGATCCGTGAAAAAGATGAGAAGTACTGGGACGACTACAAAGGCACACCAAAAGCTTTTATTTCAACCGAGAGTGCATTGGAGCTGTGGTCCAATCGTTTTGGTGAGTACACGGCTGTGCGTTATCCCGCCGGAACGTTTAGTGAGGATGAATATAAAAAGGAATTTGCTGCCGCTATTTCGCCTGCCGATTTAGGAATGATCGTTGACCCCATTCGTGAACAAGGTGTGCATGCTGCTCAAAATGGTACCGATTTTAGCGGATTGTTTATCGGTTTAAGTTTTTTTATTTTGGTCGCTTCCATAATTCTAACGGCCTTGCTTTTCCGTTTGAATCTCGAAAGTCGTTCAACCCAAATCGGACTACTTGTGGCTCTTGGATTTCAGCAAAAATACATCCGAAGATTTTACCTGTCTGAAGGTTTTGTGGTTTCATTGTTTGGTGGAGTAGTGGGGCTGGTGATTTCGTATTTTTATACCACGCTGGTGTTCCACATATTAAATTCGTTGTGGTTTGATATTGTTCGTACCAATGTGCTCGAAATTCAGTTATTGCCATCAACATTGGTAATTGGATGGATTATTAGCTTGATTGTTTCACTGGTTGCTATTGCAATTTCATTACGTCGTTTTCAGAAACAAAAAGCGGTTGAACTGCAAAAACAGATCGCGGTTAAAGAAAGTGGCCTTAAAACACGTTTGCTGAATGGAGTTCTGTGGGGAGCTTTAGTTTTGTCGGTTGTGGTTTTTGTACTGCAATTATTGGCAGAGCAGGCCGATGCTTCCATGTTTTTCATGTCGGGCGGACTTATGCTGCTTGGACTGTTATTGCTTTTCAGAAATCTGCTGATGAAACGGGCGGTCAAAAAGTCCCGCGAGTTTCAGTTCAGTCAGTTGTCAGCCATAAATCTTACCCGAAATATTAGTCGATCGACTACCATTGTTACGCTCTTTGCGCTGGGAACATTTATCGTTATTTCTACGGGTTCGTACAAAATGGATTTGATTGCCGGAGCCAATAAAAAAACGAGTGGCACCGGGGGCTTTCTGTATTTTGCCGAAACCACCATGCCCGTTCTTTTTGATATTAATAACGAGGACAAGAAGGCGGAAGAAGGAATTTACGAAGATTTTAATGTGGTGCAATTTCGCAAAGTGGATGGTGACGATGCCAGTTGTCTGAACCTGAACCGCATTGCGCAGCCGGCAATTTTGGGTGTTGATGCTGAAAATCTGGCCGGACGATTTGATTTTGCTGCAAAAATGAAAGGTCTGGATGCTGATCCGTGGCAAAGTTTGGAAACTGATTTTGAAGACGGAACGATTCCTGCCATTGCCGACCAAACTGTTATTCAGTGGGGGCTCGGCATGAAAGTGGGTGACGTTATATTGTATCAAAACGAACTGGGAGATACATTAAAATTGAAATTGATTGCAGGAACAAAACCATCTGTTTTTCAGGGGTATGTTATAATCTCGAATAAACACTTTCTGAAAAATTACCCCAGCAGTTCTGGTTCAAATATCTTTTTAATTGGTGGTGATGTCGAAAACGAAACAGCAATAGGCGACGAGCTGCAATCCGTTTTTCGCGATTATGGCTGGGAAATGGAAAGTGCGGCAAAACGCCTTGTTGAGTTTTATTCCGTAACAAACACTTATTTGTCGATATTCCTTGCGCTTGGCGCCTTGGGATTAATTCTTGGAACCATCGGACTTGCTGTTATTCTGGCCAGAACCATTTTAGAGCGTCGGCGTGAAATTGCTTTGATGCAAGCCATTGGATTCACCAAAAGCTCCGTTTTTAAATTGCTGAGAAACGAATACTTGCTACTGTTGATATCAGGAGTTTTGCTTGGTTTTGTTACCGCCGTTCTTGCAACTCTACCTGCATTTTTGTCTACCAATACTGATGTTTCATTTTCAATAGTAGCGATTGTGGTAGCGCTGATCCTTGTAAACGGATTGGTTTGGATCGTTGGCTTAAGTTGGTTTTCATTAAAAAGAAAAGTATTGGTATCGGGATTGCAGGTTGAATAATATTCGCAATTCTTCAAATGAAATTCAAAATGTCAAGAATTATCTTACTGAACCTATTTATTTGCTGTTTTTCATTTCATCTCTTAGCACAATCTCCGGCTAAATCCAGAGTCGTCGCTTTTTATACCGGAAAGAATGATCCTGCTCACGTAAGTTTTGTGCATGAAGCTGATAGGTGGCTAACACAATTGGCAAAAGATTCATGTTTTGAATACGAATCGACAAACGATTGGAATGAGTTGAATAAGGGTAATCTTTCCAACGTAGATCTGGTTGTTTTTCTTGATACGCGTCCGGATACTTCGTCTAATCGGCAGGCATTTCAAAATTATATGGAAAATGGGGGAGCCTGGTTGGGATTTCATTTTTGTGCTTTTGCTCTTAGTGGTTCTTCATATCCACAAAACTGGGATTGGTATCATGAAACCTTTTTAGGATCGGGGCAATACAAAGGGAATACCTGGCGGCCAACCACGGCAATGCTGAAGGTAGAAAATAATTCTCATCCAGTTACAAATGATCTGCCGAATAACTTTGAAGCTTCACCCAATGAATGGTATAGTTGGGAAAATGATCTGAGAGAAAATCCGGACATTGATATTCTTGTTTCCATTGATTCGTCTAGTTTTCCTCTTGGAACAGGACCTAAAAAACATGAAGTATGGCACGATGGTTATTACCCTGTTGTGTGGAGTAATCGACGTTTTAAAATGCTGTATATCAATATGGGGCACAACGATATCGATTATGAAAGTGGGACAAATAAGGAGCTGTCATTCACTTTTAACAACACCGTACAAGACAAAATGGTAATCGATGCTTTGTTCTTGTTGATGTCTGCTGATTTAACACACAAAAGTAAAGGGGTAAGATAATCTGCTTTTATTTTAACAATATCTGGTTTAACTTTACCGGTTCGTCATAAAGTTCAGAAAATAATGAATAAGCAGAAGGAAAAATTTATGGAGGCGGCTATCGTGCTTGCCAAAAAGGGGATGGATGGTAATCACGGTGGCCCGTTTGGTGCCGTGGTGGTAAAGGACAATAAAATTATCGCAAAAGGATACAATCAGGTAACTTCATCGAACGATCCAACTGCGCATGCTGAAGTCGTTGCGATACGGGAAGCGTGTAAGGCATTGAATACTTTTCAATTGGAAGGATGCACGATCTACACTTCTTGCGAGCCATGCCCGATGTGTTTGGGCGCTATTTACTGGGCCCGCCCTGATAAGGTTGTTTTTGGAGCTACTAAGGAGGATGCAGCACATGCACAGTTTGACGACCAATTTATTTACGATGAACTGGAGAAGGAACTGGATCGTCGCCACATTCAATTTGAAAATATGATGCGCAAAGAAGCCCGCGAGGTTTTTGAAGCATGGAATAAAAAGGAGGATAAGAAAGAGTATTAGGGAAGTTTTAATTCCGTAGACTTATTGAAAAGGCACTCAGCGATAATTTTCTTATTTTTATTGCATGACCGGTGAAAAAAATCAGGATCAAAACAAACGAATAGAAGAACTGGAACAGGAGCTTTCAAAACTGAAGCTTGAACTGGAGAATTCCAGGTTTCAGGAGGAGCAGGAGCGCGAAAAACGTTTGTTTTACCAAATGATTGCTGAGTTTGCTTTTGCATGGGAGTTGTGGTTTGAACCAAACGGCAAGATTAAATATTGTTCGCCCTCTTCTTCCGATCTTACAGGATATACAGCAAATCAAATTATTACTTCGCCCGGAATTGCAGCCTTGCTGGTTTATGATGCCGACAAAGAGAAATACAACAACTTTTTAACCGGAGCTTTAAATCAGACTTTAGTTAACCAAACGCTTGAATTTCGTGTGCTTACGCGTACCAAACAACTTCGTTGGTTTATGATGAATGTGCGCGGTGTGTACGATAAAGTTGGGAAGTACCTTGGAATTCGCGCATCGGTGCTGGATATTAGTCGCCTGAAACAGGCCATGGGACACATCTCAGAATTGGAGCGAACAAAAGAATTTGACAGTCGAAATAAGCAGCGTTTGCAAACCGAGTTGGAGATGAAAGACCGTGAACTCGTTTCGTTTTTATTGCAACTGTCTCAGAAAAACGAATTACTCACAAAGACTGTTCATTTGCTTCAATCGGAAGAGAGTGTGCAGGTTAAAAAGGCTTCATCGCTCATAAAAAAATTAAAAGATATGTTGCAGGCAAATGCCGTTCAGCCTGTTGATTGGTCGATGGTAGAAAACCAGGTGGAGAAAATACATCCCGGATTTCTCGATCGGCTGCAAAAGCGACATCCTAAAGTTTCGGTCAACGATAAAAAATTGTGTTCCTACATTCGTTTGGGTTTGTCGAGCAAAGAAATTGCAGGTCTTCTGAATATTACTTCCAAAAGCGTGGAAATCTCGCGCGTGCGTTTGCGAAAGAAACTCGGGATAAACGCAAAAATCCGCCTTGTAAATTATCTTGAACAATTATGATATTAGGTATTTGAATATCTGATTCGTATTCATTGTATTGTTTTATATTGTATAAAAATACTATAAATATTGCATTCTGGCATTGATATGTTAGGTTGTATGTGATTCGTGTTGTGTAAATATTAGGTTGTGAATGTCGGTGTGTTATTGTTTTTGCAATAACTTTGGTTTTCTAAATAGTCCACTTATGACACAAAACATACAGAACAATTACAGAAATCTATATGATGAAGAAATTGGGCAACTGGTTCATCAGGGATGTTCTTCATATGACTGGAGTTTAATAAAAGTATCACCCGATTTTATTCCCGATTGTATTGAGAACTGCAAGTTTACAGGCCGTGTGCGGTTAAACAGTTTTTCCGGATCGGTTAAACTGGTGGGAGGAATAACTTTTAAAACCGGTATTTACAATGCATGGCTTCACAATTGCGAGGTTGGTAAGAATGCCTTGATTCACAATGTTCGTAGTTATATTGCAAACTATAGGATTGAGGAAAATGTGGTTATTCATAACATCACAACGCTGGCTGTTGATGGCGAAACATCGTTTGGAAACGGCGTAGTTGTCGAAGCTATTAACGAAGGCGGAGGCCGCGAAATACCTATTTATGATTACCTCTCTACGCATGTTGCCTATATGATGTCGTTGTACAGGCACCGGCCGGAGGTGGTGCGATCACTAAAAAATATGGTTGCTGATTATACGAAATATGTTAGCAGCGAGATGGGTGTGATTGGAGCCGATTCGAAGATTCTGAATTGTAACACTATTTTGAATGTTAAAACCGGACCTGCAACCATAATCGATGGAGCAAAAAAATTACATAACGGAAGTATTAACAGCAACTACGAAGCGCCGGTAAAGATTGGCGAAGGAGTAATAATGGACGACTTTATAGTTAGTTCAGGGTCGAAAATTACCGATGCCACACTGGTTTCGAAATGTTTTATTGGTCAGGGTTGTGTGCTGGATAAGCATTATTCGGCAGAAAACTCCTTGTTCTTTGCCAATTTTCAGGGATTCCATGGTGAGGCTTGTTCCATATTTGCAGGGCCTTACACCGTTACTCATCATAAATCGACTTTGCTTATTGCGGGCTTGTTTTCATTTTTAAATGCCGGAAGCGGATCGAATCAAAGTAACCATTTGTATAAACTGGGGCCAATTCATCAGGGGATTATGGAGCGTGGAGCAAAAACTACCAGCGATTCGTATGTGCTGTGGCCTTCGCGTATTGGAGCTTTTTCATTGGTTATGGGGCGCCATTATAAGCATTGCGATACCACAGACTTTCCATTTTCGTACCTGATTGAGAGCAAAGATGAGAGTATTCTTGTGCCTGGTATTAACCTGAAAAGTATTGGAACCATTCGTGATACACAAAAGTGGCCAAAGCGCGATAAACGCACTGATTCGAATCTGCTCGATCTCATTAATTTCAATTTGCTGAGTCCGTATACCATTGATAAAATGGTGAAAGGCCGGGAGAAATTATTGGATATTAGAAAGTCTTCGGATGATAAGACTGAAGCATATACTTACGATCGCATGAAAATTGAAAAACATGCGCTCGACAGGGGAATTCAGTTGTACGAAATGGCTATCTGGAAATTTTTGGGGAACTCATTGATTACACGCCTGAATGGAAATGAATATAAAATAGCAGCAGATATTCAAAATGCGCTTCAGCCTGATATGAAATTTGGAAAAGGATACTGGGTTGATCTGGCCGGGATGATCTGTCCGTTCGAGGCGCTCGATCAGTTGTTGCAGTCGGTAGAAAATGGATCGGTGCAGTCGCTTGAGGAAGTTAATTCTGCTTTGGCAACGATGCACAAGAATTACTACAATTTCGAATGGACCTGGGCTGTCGATGTTCTTGAAAGTTTTTATGGAAAGAGTATCTCCGAATTTGATGCATCGGATGTGATAACCATTGTGAAGAAATGGAAAGAAAGTGTACTGGGTATTGATCGCTTTTTGTACGAAGATGCACGGAAAGAATTTTCGATGAGTAAGATGACCGGTTTTGGTGTTGACGGACAGAATGGAGCACGCGAGCTCGATTTTACAGAGGTGCGTGGCGAGTTTGAAGACAATGATACGGTGAAAGAAATAAAGGAGCACATGGAGAAAAAGGAACGGCTTGGTAGCCGGGTAATAGAACAGATGATGCAAGTGCGGGAGAATAAACAGGCAGTTGAAAATAATAGTTAACCCAAACAGAAAATTATGTGTGGAATTGTAGGATACATTGGCGATAAAAAAGCATTTCCGATTTTGATCGGGGGGCTGAAAAGACTGGAATACCGTGGATATGATTCGGCGGGAGTGGCCTTGTTAAACGGCTCGCTCGAAAACTATAAAAAGAAAGGTAAGGTCTCCGATCTTGAAGATTTTGTTCAGGGAAAGAGCGATGATGGTTGTGTTGGAATTGGGCACACACGCTGGGCAACGCATGGCGAACCAAGCGATAAAAATGCACATCCGCATGTTTCCATGAATGGCCATTTTTCAATTGTGCACAACGGAATTATCGAAAATTATGCCAAGTTGAAACGCGACCTGGAGTCACACGGATATACTTTTGAAAGTGATACGGATACGGAAGTTCTTGCCAATCTTATCGAGTATTTCTATTTGCAGGATGATGAGTTATCGTCGGAGGCTGCCGTGCAACTGGCATTGTCGAAGGTAGTTGGTGCTTACGGAATTGCCGTTCTCTGTAAAGAAGAAAGCGAGAAAATTGTAGTTGCCCGAAAAGGAAGTCCTCTTGTAGTTGGACTCGGCAGCGGTGAGTATTTTATTGCCAGCGATGCATCGCCAATTGCAGAATACACCAACCAGGTGATTTACCTGAACGACGAGGATATTGCCATTTTGCAAAAGGATGGTTTTACGTTAAGCAATGTTCAGAACACCCCGGTCTCGTTGAAGATCAGCAATATTGATATGGAAATCGGGGCGATGGATAAAGGCGATTACGATTATTTTATGCTCAAGGAAATTCACGAGCAACCCAAAACCATCGAAGAAACTTTTCGCGGACGATTACAGAATGATTATTCCGAGATTGTGTTGGGAGGACTATTAAATGTCTTTCCAAAAATAGAAGCCGCCAAAAGGATTGTAATTATTGGTTGCGGAACATCGTGGCATGCGGGGCTAATTGCCGAATACTTGTTTGAAGAATATGCACAAGTTTCGGTTGAAGTGGAATATGCTTCTGAGTTTCGTTACCGGAAGCCGGTGTTGTCGTCCGAGGATGTGGTGATTTTGATCAGTCAGAGTGGAGAAACTGCCGATACTTTGGCGGCTTTGGAACTGGCAAAATCAAAAGGAGCAACAGTGCTGGGAATTTGTAATGTGGTGGGGTCAACCTTGTCGCGCGAAACCGAGGCGGGCGTTTATACACATGCCGGTGTTGAAATTGGTGTGGCCTCAACAAAAGCTTTTACAGCACAGGTTACGGTGTTAACAATGATTGCCCTGAAACTGGCCAAACGTAAAGGAACCATCAGCGACGAAGACTATAAAATTCTCGTGAAAGAGCTGGCCGATATTCCTGAAAAGGGACGGGCAATTCTGGAAGACGGTGAGAAGATCAAAGACATAGCAGAGAAATACCAGGAGGCAGTAAATGCCCTTTACCTTGGACGTGGTTATTTGTTCCCGGTAGCGTTGGAAGGAGCGTTAAAGCTGAAAGAGATTTCCTATATACACGCCGAAGGTTATGCCGCAGGAGAAATGAAACACGGTCCAATTGCGTTAGTCGACAATAATTTGCCGGTTGTTGTTGTGGCTCCTCAGGATGATTATTATGAAAAGGTAGTGAGCAATATTCAGGAGGTAAAAGCTCGTAAAGGAAATGTGATTGCTGTTGTAACCGAAGGAGACAAAGGACTAAAAGAGATGGTAAACGATATTATTGAAATTCCAAAGTCGCATCCGGCGGTGGCACCTTTGCTGGCAGTAATTCCCTTGCAGTTGCTGGCCTATCACATTGCTTTGCTAAAAGGTTGTAATGTTGATCAACCTCGTAATCTGGCTAAATCGGTTACGGTGGAATAGAAAATCGAGTTAAAGAGCAATATATTCTTAAATTTAAGAACTTCCTGAGGTGTCTGTCTGTTGTAGAGAGTGTTCTTTGCTACTTGATTTTCTTTTAAAACAATCAAACATACATGACAGGCCATAGCTCATATATCATTCTTCCGTCGATGAAACTGATAATCACTTACAGTAGTGGTAAAGTGAATTTGAAAAATTTGCAGGAGTTAAACCAGCGTTTTCTGACTGATAAAAATTATAATCCAACCTTTGATGTGCTAATGGATTTTCGCGATGCAGTGGCCATAGCATTTAAAATGGATGTTACAGAATACCTGAATTTTTTAAAAGGAAATGTGTCGCTCCCGAAAAAGGTTCGAACCGGAGTTGTGTATTCTACCTTGAATTTTAAATTTTTACTGTCGATATATAAACCACTGGCAGCTTTGCAAAAAATTGATGTTGGTAGCTTTAAATCGATGACCGAGTGTTTGGATTGGATGGCATATGCTGCCGACGAACAAAAGCTAATTAATGACGCTATCGAATCGATTAAAATAGAGTTGTTGTAGTGTTGAAGGATATATGAGTTGTATCGACTTACCGTTATACAGAACTTGATTAACGGCGTTAAAAGCCCGGTGGTCGATAAAATTATCTGCCTCAAATCATTTGTGTAACTTTACTATCAGATTATTTATTGACTTTTAAACCTGTTTTATAAATGAACGGCAAAATAGCAATACCCAAAAAGTTCTATTTTATCTTGTTTGCTTCGGTTATTGCTATTTGCTTGTTCTCTTTTACCATTGGCCGCGAACTTTATGCCGGCAAAACAGAAAGTATCTTCTCGTTTGGTCTCATCCATTTTTCAGGTTACCTCTTTTTTTTATTGATGCCAGTAGAGTTGGCCTTTATCTATTATTTGCCGTTTTATTCCGGTTTCGATTTAATCGCTACAGCCATGGCAACTGCAATTACTGCACAGTGCATCGATTATATAATAGGCCGTTTGTTGCGTCCACGAAAAATTATAGAATTGATGGGGCACAAGCGCATTGTAAAAGCCGAGCGTAAAATTCAGCAGTTTGGCATGCTAACTATTTTTGTATTCAACCTTTTTCCGCTCTCGTCGCCGGTAATTGCTTTGGCAGCCGGAATGTTACGTTACAATTTCCGAAGATTTCTTGTAGTGAGTGTATTGGGGCTTTTAATGAAATACGTGCTTATCTTTTTAATTTTTGCATAATTCTCGACCCAAATAACCCGATTTTCGATTTCGATTCTAAAAAACCATCAATTTATCCCTATTCGTGCAGGAAAGAATTTTGAGCTTATGAATTTAAGTTAACTTTGCCGCCAGATTTTTAAAAACAAAAAATTATGAATCGAACATGAAATTTGAAGTGCTAAACTTTGAATGCACTTGAAATTTCATCGAGAGATACATCGAATACAGTTAAAAACTAAAAATTTTAATGAGATGAAGGCATTTGTATTCCCTGGTCAGGGAGCTCAATTCCCGGGAATGGGAAAGGATTTATATGAAAATTCTGCTGAAGCAAAAGCATTATTCGAAAAAGCAAATGATATTTTAGGTTTCAATATTACCGATATTATGTTTGAAGGTGAAGTTGACGACCTGAAACAAACAAAAGTAACCCAACCAGCCATTTTCTTACACTCGGTATTGTTGGCGAAAACCTTGAAGGACTACGCTCCTGATATGGTTGCCGGTCACTCGCTGGGTGAGTTTTCGGCATTGGTTGCTAACGGAACGCTGAATTTTGAAGACGGTTTGAAACTGGTTGCGCAACGTGCTATGGCTATGCAAAAAGCATGCGAAGTTGAACCATCAACTATGGCTGCTATTGTTGGTTTGGAAGATGCAGTTGTGGAAGAAGTTTGTGCTGAAATCGACGATGTGGTCGTTCCTGCAAACTACAACTGTCCGGGGCAGTTGGTAATTTCAGGTTCTGAAGCCGGAATCGACAAAGCTTGTGCGTTGTTAACTGAAAAGGGTGCAAAACGCGCGTTGAAACTGGTTGTAGGTGGAGCTTTCCACTCGCCGTTTATGGAGCCTGCCCGCGAAGAGTTGGCTGCTGCCATTGAGGCAACTACATTTAATCAGCCAACTTGTCCGGTTTACCAGAATGTTGATGCAAAACCGGTTTCTGATCCTGCAGTTATTAAAGAAAACCTGATTGCTCAGCTTACTGCGCCTGTAAAATGGACACAGATCGTAGAAAATATGATTGCCGACGGCGCTACTTCGTTCACCGAAGTTGGTCCGGGCAAAGTTTTGCAAGGCTTGGTAAAAAAAGTTGATCGTAAAATGGAAACTGTTGGAGTGAACAGTTACGAAGGATAGATAATCAAGATCATGACAAAATAAAAATCCCGGGTTTTAAAGTCCGGGATTTTTTATGCTGTTAATCCTCTGATTAATCCATGTGCTTTTGTAACATTCGATAAATGGTCGATTTCCCAATTCCTAATTTCGATGCTACCAAACGTACATTCTGATTGTATTTATTCAAAAAGAATTTTACGATTTCGTTGTTGTATTCTTCCAGTGTTTTTTCCTGGGCAAGCAGGTTTTGTACACTTTCGTCAACGTTCATATTCAGGTGGCTCGGTTTTATCACATCGCGGCTACACATTACGCAAGCCAATTCCATAATGGCTTTCAACTCCCTGATATTTCCAGGATAGTGGTAGTTCGATAACATTTGTTTTGCTTCCGACGAAAGTGTTTTTGGCTCCATATCGTTTTCGCGGCAAAACTCATCAACAAAAAACTTAGCCAGTAAAATCTTATCATTTCCACGTTGGCGTAATGGTGGAATTTCAATTGGCAAACCAAGCAAACGATAATAAAGGTCTTGTCTGAACTGGTCGTCGCCCGAAAGTGTTGCCAGGTTTTTATGCGTTGCCGAAATAATACGTACATCCAAAGGTATGACATCGTGTCCTCCCAAACGTACTAACTCCCGTTCTTGTAAAACACGTAATAGTTTTGCCTGAAGGTTTAAATTGAGGTCGGCAATTTCGTCAAGGAAAAGTGTTCCCCCGTTTGCAGCCTCAAATTTTCCGATCTTTTGAAAATCAGCACCCGTAAAAGCTCCTTTTTCGTGCCCAAACAATTCGCTCTCAATCAACCCATCCGGAATCGCCGACACGTTTACTGCTATAAATGGTTTGGCACTGCGTTTCGAATTGTAGTGAATTCCTTTGGCAACCAGTTCTTTACCTGTTCCGGTTTCTCCCGAAATAGATACTGAAATATTGGTTTGTGTTGCTTTGTTCATTAACTCAAACACATGTTCAATTTCGCGGCTATTACCTTTAATCAGGTTTTTGAAATTATATTTCTCGGCAACAGCTTCTTTTAGGTTGGTGTTTTCGGTTTGAAGTTGGTCAGTCTGGTAAATTCTTCGGATAATATTGCTCAGTTTTTCCCGGGTGTCAGGCGCTTTCATTATGTAATCGTACGCACCGTTTTTCATCAGCTCGATTGCCGTTGATATATCGTCTTGCGCCGAGATTACAATTACATGTGTATCCGGTATTTTTTCCTGAATTTTGGCCAGCACTTCTTTTCCTGTCATATCAGGAAGCGTGTAGTCGAGTGTAACCACATCAGGTTTTTCGCTCATTGCGTTGATGAAATCTGTCCCGTTGTTGAATACTTTTACCTGCAGCTGATCATCCAATAGCTGTTTTTTCAGTACACGGGCATAAAGTACATTGTCTTCAACAATGTATACTTTATAGTTGTTTTTGAGTTTTTGGTTGGCCATTCTTTATTTATTTAGAGTTGTTAAAAATAGTGAAATGTGAGAATTAATCAAAGTAAATGTCCAAATACTGGAAAATTTTAAGGATCGATTCCCATTTTAAAATTAATTGTCCCGATTTTCGTTGTTTTAATTCGAATCTGTAAATATCGTTCGGGGTGTTTTCAAGCCGTCAGAGCCACTATTTTTTAATATTTTCAAGAGTAAAAGAAATCGCAAAAAAAATGTGAGTTACTTCCCATATTGAAATTCTGTATCGTTGTGGTAAAGCAGTTTTTATGTCGGATTTTGTTCGCTTTAATACAAGGTTACCGCAGGCTTTATAAGTAGTTTCGTAATTTAACCTGTGAATCGCGGTGTAATCTAAAATGTATTGTTAAATTTAAACAAATGAAATTCAAAAACAGAAAAGAATGAATTATTCCGCATTTCATAAACTTAGTTATGGCTTGTATTTAATAGCCACAGAATTAAACGGTGAAAAAGCCGGTTACATTGCCAATACTGCTTTTCAGATAACGGCCGACCCCTCGAAAATTGCCATTAGCTGTAATAAAAATAACCATTCGGCGCAGAAGATAATTGATAGTAAAAAGTTTTCAATCTCGGTATTGAAGAAAGAAGTTGATACATCTTTAATTGGTAAGTTTGGTTTTATGTCGGGTGCTGATATCGATAAATTTCAGGGTGTTCAGACCATTGTGGCAAAAACGGGTGCACCAATTGTCGTTGATTCATCGGTGGCATGGTTTGATTGCGAAGTTATTGATTATGCTGATGTTGGCTCGCACTACCTGATTACCGCCGAGGTGGTCGACGGAGATAAGCTTTCGGATGATGAGCCGCTGACCTATGCTTATTATCATGCCAAGTATAAAATGCGATCGCCCAAGAATGCTCCTACTTACATTGATAAAGACAAGTTGGAGGACGAGCCGGAACCGGTTGTTTATGAGGAGGTTGTTGAAGAGCCAGAGACGAAAAGGAAAACAGAAAGTGACGACGGAATTTACTCTTGTAATATTTGCGGGTTTCAATACGATCCTGAAGAGGGTGATCCGACAATGGGAATACCTCCCGGAACGCCTTTTGAAGATTTGCCCGAGGACTGGAAATGTCCGCTTTGCAATGCTTCAAAAGACGATTTTTCGAAAGTTTAAAATGTTATAAACTATAATTTCCGATGGGTGCCATCGCAAAATGGCTTGTTGTTGGAGTGTTTGCACTGACACAACCACACTTCCTTTTTTTCCTCGATATTAAAGGGTAGCGGGGTAAACTCTGATCCTTGATGTGAACCGTCGCAAAAAGGCTGGTTTTTACTTTTTCCACATGCGCACCAATAATAAGTCCCCGGTTCCAGGGTTAGTGCTTTTGGTGCCTTTTCGGCTATTACAGGTTTTTGCATAATTTTTTAATTTTAGCGTTTATTAAAGATACAATTATGTTGCGAAATATTTTGTTTAATTGCCTTTTTCTTTTTCTAAGTATTACAGCTACGTTTGCTCAGGATAAACAACTGTTTTATGTAGGTACTTTCACCGATGAAGGTGCTGAAGGAATCAACTATTGCAGTTTAGATACAAAAACAGGAGCCATTGAATTATTGACAACTTTTAAAGGAATAGACAACCCTTCGTTTTTACGATTGGGACCTGAGAAGAAATTTATGTATTCAGTTTCGAGAACCACTCCGGAAGTTGAGCCAACTGGCGGTTATGTGGTTGCCTATAAACTAGATGATCATGGCGGGCTTCACTTTTTGAATAAACAGGTTTCGAACGGAAGTGGGCCGTGTCATATCGATGTTTCGCCCGACAGAAAATATGTGGCCATAGCAACTTACGGCGGAGGAACTACTTCGATATATCCGGTAAAAGAAGATGGCAGCCTTGAGAAAGCACTCACTGTTGTTCATAACAACGGATCAAGTGTGCATCCTAATCAAACACAGCCACACGCACATTCCATAAAATTTTCATCAACCGAGCCAAGTATTTTTAGTGCCGACCTGGGAACTGACCAGTTGAATATTTTTCATTTTCAGGATGGAAACCTGGGGCGTTACGAGCAGGAATTTGTAAAACTTCCGGCCGGTTCGGGTCCAAGGCATTTTGCTTTTCATCCAACCGAAGAGGTTATTTATGTAATAAACGAGCTAAACTCAACGATTTCGGCAGTTCGGGAAAATGGCGATACGTGGTCGGTGTTTCAGAATATTTCAACTTTACCAAAGGACTTTGACGGCGAGAGTTATTGTGCCGATATACATTTTTCGAAAGACGGGCAATATTTATATGGCTCAAACCGGGGGCACAATTCCATTGCTGTATTCAAAGTAAAACCCGATGAGAAATTATCATTTTTAGGAACCGTTCCGGTGGAAGGCGACTGGCCGCGGAATTTTGGAATTACACCCAATGGCGAATGGATGCTGGTTGCCAATCAACGCAGTCATAATATTACGGTTTTTAAGATTAACACGGAAACCGGAATGCCAAAATTCAGTGGTAAACAAATAGCGTTGCCGGCACCGGTTTGTATCGAGTTTTTGTAAAAGCTTAGCTAAGCTTTGTACTAATCAGTTTTATAAACTCCTCGCGGGTAGCTACCTTTTCAAAAGCACCGGTAAAATCCGATGTAGTTGTTATCGAATGTTGTTTTTGTACACCGCGCATTTGCATACAAAGGTGCTGTGCCTCAATAACAACAGCAACTCCAAGTGGTTTTAGCGTGTCCTGAATACAGTCTTTTATTTGAGTTGTTAAGCGCTCCTGAACCTGCAAACGGCGTGCAAATACATCAACAACACGCGCAATTTTGCTTAGTCCGGTTATCGTTCCGTTTGGAATATAAGCAACATGTGCTTTTCCGATAAACGGAAGCATGTGGTGTTCGCACATCGAATAAATCTCAATATCTTTTACAATTACCATTTGGCGGTAATCTTCTTTAAACATGGCGGACGTTAAAATTTCAACCGGATCTATTTCGTAACCCTGCAATAAAAACTGCATGGCTTTGGCCACTCTTTCCGGCGTTTTATCAAGTCCTTCGCGGTTTGGATCTTCACCAACTATTTCCAGAATATCCTTGTAATGAGCGGAAAGTTGCCTGGTTGCTTCTTCGTTGTATAGATCGGTTCGCAGGTATCCGTTTGAGTTGTTATTCTTTAATGAACACATTGTTGTTAGAATTTTAATCGATACAAAGATTAACTTTTTTTTATAAAAACAGTATTAAAGGATATATGGATTTGAAAAGGAACGACAGGAAGACTTGCTGTAATGGCAAGATTGAAATACAGAGTGAATATTGCATAAGACATGTTTTGAAAAACATCAGAGACAGAAAATTACAAAATTAAGTTTATGGAAATCCTGGTTGTAGCAGCCACTACAATGGAAATAAAATTGATTGTTGATGAGCTGGAGAAAGTAGAGGAAGAGAGTCATTTTGTAAAAACTTACCGATTTGGAGATTTAAATATTGACATTTTAGTATCGGGCATTGGGAGTTCGTTTGCTACTTTTCATTTAACAAATGCACTTCGCGAAAAAAAATATGATGCCGTTATTAATATCGGACTGGCCGGAAGTTTAACCCGCGAGCTGAAAATAGGTGAAGTAGTGAACGTGGTAAGCGAAGAATTTGCAGACCTGGGCATTGAGAAACAACATGAATTTCTTACACTTTTCGAGTCGGGGTATATTGGTTTAAATGATTTTCCGTTTGAAAATGGTCTATTAAAAGCTACCAACTCAAACGGTTGGATTAAACTTAAAAAGGTAAAAGGAGTAACCACCAATAAAAGCTTTGGACGCGATACCAGCATTGCCGAAATGCGAGAAAAATTTAACGCGCATGTTGAATCGATGGAAGGAGCAGCAGTTTTTTATGTTTGCACCTGGATGGGCGTAAAATGTTACCAGGTGCGGTCGATTTCGAACTATGTTGAGCCACGCGATTCTGCAAAATGGAACATTCCGCTGGCTCTTGTTCATTTAAAAGATGCATTGTTTCAAATGTTAAGTCACATTGCAGAACCCGTTGTTTAGGCTGCTCACTATTTCCTGCTAAATACCGCTTACCGTTTTTATTTAAGTAAATGCGCTGTTGTTCAGTATTTTGTAATGTCCTGTATTAGCCGATATTTTAACTCTTTGCTGACGATTGTATCAGCTTAATCACTAAAAACATTAAAAGAAAATAAGTAAAGCAACCAAATTTGCCTTTGAAGCGTCTGTTTATCTGTTATTTTTTGGCAATTAAAAAAAGTTAATTTTATTTTGTGCAGCGTACAATAAAAACCATCGTGACTAGTTTGTTATTACAAAAAGCCACATTTTTCAGAAAACAGAGTTTTTTGCTGTACCAAACGAAACCGCGTTAAAATGATAGTTGTAACAGGAGCAGCCGGATTTATCGGAAGTTATTTAGTAGGAAAACTCAACAAAGCAGGATACAAAGATCTGATTCTGGTTGACAAGTTTGATGACCCCTGGAAAGATTTGAATCTATTGAAAAAAGATTATCGGGAGTACATTGATCGTGACGAGTTTTTCAAGTGGTTAATTAAAAACGCACAAGATGTAGATTTCATTTTTCATCTGGGGGCACGAACCGATACGGTGGGACAGGAGCCCGAACTCTATCAGCAATTAAATTTAATTTATTCGCAGCGCCTGTGGAATATTTGTTCCGAAATTCAAGTACCGCTGTTGTATGCTTCATCGGCAGCTACTTACGGTAATGGCGAAGAAGGTTTTTCTGATGAACATCAAAAAATACAGGATTTACGTCCGCTTAATTTATATGGCTGGTCGAAACACGACTTTGATGTGTGGGCGTTGAAGCAGTTCCGCACACCTCCGTTTTGGGCTGGTATGAAATTCTTTAATGTTTACGGGCCAAACGAATACCACAAAGGCCGAATGGCTTCGGTAGTACTGCATGCTTATAAAACGATTAAAGAAACAGGTCATATGCAGTTGTTTCGTTCTCATCACAAAGCCTATAAAGATGGCGAGCAAAGTCGCGACTTTATTTATGTAGAAGATATTGCGGATGTGATGATGTATTTTATGGAGAACCAGGACAATTCGGGAATTTACAATGTTGGAACAGGAAAAGCCCGTTCTTTTCTCGATCTTACAAAAGCTGTTTTTAGCAGTTTGAATAAAAACCCGGATATTTCGTTTATTGATACACCCGTAGATTTACGCGGGCGCTACCAGTATTTTACCGAAGCCGAAATGCAGAAATTGCGCGATGCAGGTTATACCAAACCTTTTGTTGAGCTTGAGGATGGTGTGAACGAGTACGTAAACAAGTACCTTATGGCCGAAGCCTGTTTTTAAGCCTGGGTTTCGTTATTTACCCGAATAGTTTTAAATTTACCTCAAACAGCGATAGATGAAAAAGATTCTTCTTCACATTCTTTTTATTGCGATTGTGGTTGCCGATCTGGCCGGGGAGTATTTGCAAAACCCACAAATTGATCATATTGCAAAACCGTTACTGCTAATTTGGATTGCCGGTTATTTCTTTTTGCATTCAAAAAATATCGATAAAAAAGTATTGCTTCTGGCAGGTTGCGCTTTCCTGTTTTCGTGGATTGGCGATTTGTTAATGATGTTTGCAGCCGAATTTACTTTTTTCGTATTCGGTATTGTTTCTTTTCTGGTGGCACAGGTATTTTATATTTTCGTGTTTTTACGCACCATCGATCTTTCGGGGAAAACACCATTTTTAAGGAAAAAACCGATGTGGCTGATTCCTTATCTTGCTTATGGTTTAATCGTTTATATTGTACTTTTTCCGAAATTAGACATGGTACTTAGTATTGCCATTTTTATTTATGTGGTCGCTATTTTAACCATGTCGGCAATGGCATTAAATCGTTTCGGAAACGGACATCCAATTAGTTTTAGCCTTGTATTTGCAGGTTCGTTGTTTTTTGTTTTGTCCGATTCACTGATCGCCATTAACCGTTTTCTCATTGAGATTCCGTACGAAGGCCTGCTGATAATGATCACCTACATTGCTGCCCAGTACCTGATAATGCTGGGGTTATTAAAGCAATATGAATAAAAAAATCCCGACTGATCAGCCGGGATTCTAATTGGAGTCAAATATATTTTTTATGCAAATACCTTACTGTTTGCACTTATAATTTTGTCGATGAAGATGAGCACGGAAACAGCTATGGTTATGCCAGCAATACTTAATGGCAATGTTCCTAATCTACTAAAGAACGATTCGTAGCCTTGAGTTAATCCTTGTCCTGCTTCAGGCAGTAGTTGTTCAATCTGACCGTCGGCCTGCACTCCGGCATTATTTAAAAAGAAAATAGCAGCAAGTAGTGCAACAAAAAGTATCGAGATAATCCAAAATCCTTTTCCTAAAACCTTCTCCGATTTAATTTTTTCCAGTACACTATCTTCCTCAAAAATCTTGTTCATCACATTAACTGTAAAACCTGAACCCGGTTTTTCCAGTTCCATTTTTTGCAGGAATGCTCTTAATTTTATGTCTTCCAGTTCGCTCATAATATAGTGTATAATTCGTCCTTCATTAATTCATTCAAAATAGTATAGAGCTTTTTGCGAGCTCTGTAAAGTTTCACTTTTGTATTGCTTTCCGAGAGTTTTGTTACCCGGCTGATCTCCTCGATCGATTGTTCCTCGAAATAATACAAAAGTATCAGCGTATATTCATCTTCCGGTAGCTTATCCATGGCGGCTTTAATGGCCTGCGCCCTGTTTTCTTCCGGTATTCCATCCAGGTTCATTTCTTCAGCTTCGTCGGCAATCTGTACATCATCGGTCGATGCAAAATGCATTTTCCTTTTTCGCACTTCCGAGATACAATTATTATAGGTTATTCGGTAGAGCCAGGTGGAAAATTTTGCAGTGCCTTTAAACGTGTGCAACGATTTGTAAGCTTTTATAAAACTCTCCTGTGCCATTTCTTCGGCGTCTTCACGATTTTTAAGAACTTTCATTGCAATGGAAAAAACGATATCCTGATATCTTTCCACTATGTACGAAAAGTAATTGGTCTGTCCGGCCTTTACCTTTTCTATGTAATAGATATCATCTTTCTGCTCCATTCGCTCTTTTGACGTAATAATGAATTACAGGTTACAAGTTACAAAGAAAAAGTTTCTCGCAGATGGCGCAGATTACACAGATAAAGAATTTTCACCACAATAGGCACAATAGAAATCATTAGAAAATAGGCCGCTGTTTTTATGACAGATTAATTAGCACGTTATGCTAAACTTGATTCAGCATCTTTCGGGTAATACAAGAATTAATTTATTCTGAAGCTCCGAATCTGTCAGTTAACGGAAAGGGGAGAATTGTTTCATGCAGATTACGCTGATATCGCAAATTCAATAATTTTAAAGGGAGAATGATACAAATTGCGGATTTCACTTTTGTCTTATTATTGTATTAAAATCCGCGTTTATCTGCGAAATCTGCGTGAAATGATTCATCAGCAAGAAAAAAAATCAAAAAAGTTGTAACCGCGGAAATAAAGTGACGTCAAAAGAGCGAAAACAGAAATAATAACATTTAAAAATTAATATCATGGAAGGAATTTTCGTACCAATCGGTTTTTTTCTGGCAATCTTCGCCATCTTATACGTTTACTGGACCACACGTACCAAAGAGCGCCTGGCGCTGGTAGAAAAAGGGCTCGACGCCGGAATATTTAAAGGAGAATGTTCTCAGTTATCGTTAGTTAAATGGGGAATCTTCTTAATAGCAGCAGGTTTAGGCGTGCTGGTAGGATTTGCGTTATCAAACGTAATCGACGAAGTTGTTGCTTTCTTTACAGCAATTCTGGTAATGGGAGGAGTTGGCTTAATTATAGCTTACGCAATTACTTCTAAACTATTGAAGAAGAAAGAGGAATAGAAAAAAGAGGAGGAGACAAAAAAAGCGGATGAGTTGTTTAGCTCATCCGCTTTTTTTATGTTTTGATCAAGTGAAATAGATCCATTTTTATTATTCCAAATTTGTGGAGATTATAATTGATGATTCATTTTCTCTGCCGCCATTTTGGAGACCAGCTTCGATGATTTATTTTCGTCGCCGCCGTTTTGGAACCCAATTTCAACAATTTATTTTCGTCGCTACGGTTTTGGAGGTGTATTTTGATCATTCGTTTTTTCCACCGCCATTTTGGAGCACCGTTTGGATGATCTATTTTCTCTGCCGCCATTTTCGAGCTACTATTCTTACTCCGAATAAAATCGAATAACCTTCCGAATGGCCTCCTGGCAAACCGGGCAAAAACCTTCGGCTTCGTTGGTATTCATTCGGCAGTCGATATGCGGACTGTAAATTCCTTCGGCCATGTAACCGCCTCCTTCGTATACACCTACGGTATTCTTATATTTATCTTTTCGCGGTGTTGGAACCGGAGTATCTTCGTCGATCATATTTTTCCATTTCTTATCAAAATCAACCAATGTGGTAATGTTGGGTTCCCATGGTTCAATTTCAAGGTTGTAGAAATCTTCGTATGCCACGGCCGAGTTGTAATATTCGTCGCCCAGCCCGCCAAAACCATGACCAAATTCGTGAACGATAATTTTTGGTGTCAGTTCATTATCGGCAGTGCAAACAGTAACAAAATTGTAAAATCCGCCACCTCCGTAACGTTCGGTATTAACCAAAACATAAATCTGATCGTAAGGAACGCTGGCTGCGGCATCGTAAACGGTTTTCATGTCGGCAGTAGTGAGGTAGCGCGGCAAATCGAAGGTGTAATAGCTGGTATTAAAAAAAGTGTTTTTGTAAATGTGTTCGCCCGGAACATCGGTTCCTGAATCTTCCGACGGCGCAAAAACGGCATGCACATTAAAGTTTGCTTTCTCTGATTTGAACGGTTCGGTATCGAATAAATAACCCGAAACTTTTGCAGCATCAGCATAAAAATCCTGCATTTCGGCAGCCGTGTATCCTTCGGCCAAAATTGCGATATCTACTTTTTTTGCCGGGTCGCCGTTATTTACAATATCCTTTGTTTCGAAACCATGCATTTCTTCTTTTAAAATGAAGTAATCTTTCGGGTTAATATCGGTGGTGTAAATTGTTTTAAAGGTTCCATCCCACTGGCGGGCATCAAGTTCGAGGCGCACATCGTTTTTCGGAAACGGAAAAAGTGCTGCCTGATAAAATGTTTTGTTGTTGGTTTTGGCATCGGCAGTGGTTTGCCACTCCTGAAAAAGGGTGCTAAAACCTTTGCTGTATATCAGCTCGTTGCTTTTCACATCGAAAACGCGGTAACGGTAACTTCCGTAATTAAACACGTCGATAAGGTTCTTTTTCGAACCGCCCCAAAACGGCTCCTGTTTCATTTGTTGCGGATATACCACAACTTCTTTACTGTTTCCGCCCAACAGAAAATCGAACCGGAACGTTTTATCTTTAAAATAGGTGTTGAATTCAGGTTGTGCGAAAGTGAAAAAAGGGATTACGAAAAGAATAAGAGCAAACTTCAACTTCATTTTATGTTCATTTATTATTTTTGGATGAAAATAGGAATTCAGAAACAGACAAAGTATGACATATGTGTTAACTTTTTATGATTCGGTTTCAATTTGATAATATTTGAGCTTTATTAGAATTATAACAGACGATTATTTTAACTATTAATGATAATTTGATAGCCGGGAAAAGCAAAGCTTTCTATACCGCTAAAAACGAAGAACTTTGATGATATGAAAATTATTTACCGTTATTTACTCGACCATATTCGCGAGATCAGTACAATGGATGTTTTGGCCAAACCCATTGCTGCATTAATTTGTATTGTGCTCATTATTTTTGTGGCGTGGTTTGCCCATTTTGTTACCCGTAGAATATTTTTATCGATTGTTCAGCGTATTGCCCGACGCACAAAAACGCATTGGGATGATATTTTAATTGAAAACCGGGTTTTTAAAGGCTTGGCGCATTTGGTGCCGGCTTTTATACTTTTTTATACGGCTGATTTCTCGTATCCGAATATTCACCAGGAGGTGAGTGAACTGGCATCGGATGTTTATAAATCGTTATCGCTGGATTACTATTGGGGGCTTACCGATTTGCTACTAAGAATATCGCGCATCTATTTCATCACAATAATTGTTTTTGTGGCAAACTCGACATTAAATGCTGCGCTGCAAATTTATAATACAACGGAGTTTTCGCATAACCGCTCGATAAAAGGCTATGTTCAGTTGGTTAAGATTTTTGTGTTTTTTATGGCGGGTATCCTGTTAATTTCAGTGTTACTTGGTAAAGATCCAACAGCATTATTAGCTGGTTTAGGAGCAATTGCGGCAGTTTTACTTTTGGTTTTTCGCGATACAATTCTTGGTTTTGTGGCATCAATTCAGTTGTCGGCAAACGATATGGTAAAAATTGGCGACTGGATTCAGATGGACAGTCACCATGCCGATGGAACCGTTATTGACATTACTTTAAATACGGTAAAGGTTCAAAACTGGGACAAAACAATTACTACCATTCCAACCTATGCACTTGTTTCCGAATCGTTTTTTAATTGGAAAGGAATGGAGGAATCAGGTGGGCGCCGTATAAAACGTTCGGTGGCAATTGATACCAACACCATAAAATTTTGCGATGCTGCTATGTTGGGCCGTTTCGAAAAGTTCGATCTTATCAGAGGATACGTTCAGGAAAAAGAACGAGAACTTAAAGAATACAACAAAGGGAAAAACCTGGCAGACGAAGATTATATAAGTGGCAGACACCAGACCAATGTTGGTATTTTCAGAAAGTACCTGGAAGTGTACCTGCGTCAGCATCCAAAAATTAAACAGGATCTTACTTTTTTAGTGCGTCAGTTGCAACCACATGGTAAAGGTTTGCCCATTGAGATTTATGTTTTTAGTAAAGATCAGGAGTGGGCGAATTACGAAGCTATCCAGGCCGATATTTTCGATCATATTTTTGCCGTTATTCCAGAATTTGAATTGCGGGTGTTTCAAGAACCTTCAGGTGCTGATATTGAAAAGATTACACTACGGTAAACTCGATTTTTTACGTTTACGTTTATAACGAGAATAATATCTTGTGCTTACAATTTGTAAGTAATAATATGTTTTTAAGCATCTGAGATTAGTGATTGTGAATTTTACCTACATTTGTGCTATAATTTGAAACTAACTCAGAGGATTTGAAAACATGAAATCGAATGATTTTTTAGAAGAGAAACCAGCCGATATTGATGAGCTGGATGAAAAGATATTAAAGCTAATTACTAAAAATGCCCGAATACCTTTCCTGGAAGTTGCCCGCGAATGTGGAGTTTCCGGAGCTGCTATTCATCAACGCGTTCAGCGCCTTTTAAATATTGGTGTTGTACATGGTAGTGAATTTGTGGTAAGCCCGCAAAAGTTGGGTTACAATACCTGTGCTTACATGGGAATTTATCTCGACAAGGCAAAATACCACACACAGGTTGCTGAAGCTTTACGAAATATTCCGGAAGTGGTTGAATGTCATTACACAACAGGTGCATATGCTATTTTTGTTAAAATACAAACAAAAACGAACAAGCATTTAAAACGCCTGATTGATGAGCAGCTGCAGGATATTGAGGGAATTGCCCGCACTGAAACATTTATTTCTTTGGAACAGGACTTTAAACGACAAGTACCTATAAAATAAAAAAGGCCGGTTTTAACCGGCCTTTTTTATGCTTGATATATTTCTTAATCTTCTGAGTAAACAAAATTGTATGATTCATCGTGCTGGCTAATGTCCAACCCAACTTTCTCTCCATGTGGAGAAATACGTAACGGAACAATCATATCGGTAATTTTATACATCAACATTGAACCTCCGAAAGTGAATACGCCAACAATTACAAGGGCTAGCAAGTGATATAGGAAAGTGGTAACTTCTCCATGAATTAAGCCCACTTCGTTGGCAAAAACGGCAGTAAATAACATACCTGTAATACCACCCATTCCGTGAGCCGGGAAAACATCCAATGTATCATCCAGTTTCGATTTTGTACGAAGTGTAATGGCGTAGTTACTAATAATTGCTGCAATTACACCAATAAATATACTTGATCCTACATTTACAAATCCGGCAGCCGGAGTAATGGCAACCAAACCTACAACCAGCCCGATAGCAGCACCCACTGCCGAAGGTTTTTTACCCTGTGCGGCATCGTAGAAAATCCACGTTAACATAGCCGCAGCCGATGCAGTGTTGGTATTAACAAGTGCTGATGCAGCAACGGAGTCGGCAGCCAGTGCAGATCCGGCATTAAATCCAAACCATCCGAACCAAAGCATTCCCGCTCCAAGCAGGATGTATGGAATATTTGCCGGTTTTATTTCCTTGTTGGCATCTTTTCTTCTTCCAAGGAACATGGCACCTGCAAGTGCTGCAAATCCAGCCGACATATGTACCACAGTACCACCGGCAAAATCAAGTACTCCCCAGTTGCGCAGGAATCCGTTTGGGTGCCAGGTCCAGTGCGCCAGTGGAGCGTAAATAAATATGATGAATAAAACCATAAACAGCATGTAAGCTCTAAAACGAACCCGGCCGGCAAACGACCCGGTAATAAGTGCAGGAGTTATAATGGCAAATTTTAACTGGAACATTGCAAATACGGCGAACGGAAAGGTAGGGGCAAAATCAGGATGTGTACCTCCGCCAACACCACGAAACATAAAATAGGTAAGTGGGTTACCGAATAAACCAAATCCTTCGGCACCGATACTTTCGCCAAACGCAATGCTAAAGCCAACAACAACCCACAAAACACTAACAATTCCCATGGCAATGTAACTTTGCAGCATGGTTGAAATAATGTTTCTGGATTGGGTCATTCCGCCATAGAAAAATGCGAGACCGGGTGTCATTAATAAAACCAATCCGGTTGCGGTTAACATCCACGCCGTATCGCCGGCATCGAGATTTGAAGTGTCTATTTCAGCAACTCCCGTGGGGATGATTACTCCTAAAGCGGCAACAATTACCAATAAAGCCAGAATAAACCACCAACTTGTTGAATTTTTCATGTCTATAAATTTTAAGGTTACTTTTTAAGTCCGTTCAGCACAATACGCTCAAATTCAACTATTGAAATTGAGTAATTTCTTATTGCTGATTAAAAGCTGTCTATAACTGTTTTAGATTTTTATTGCTGTCTGTTTTTATAAAAATCCTGCATAAAAGTATTAATTCATATTTAAAATGAGTTTTAAAATAGAATAGTGAAAGTAAAAAGGGTTATAAATTAACAAACTGATAATATTTTTGTATTTTTTGTAAGTCTGGGCTGCTTTGTTTTAATTTTGTTACTAAATTGTGTTTACGCTTACTTTACTTTGAAATAATGTTAGATTTTTGATACTTTTGTAGAAAATAGTTAAAAGATGACTTTAAGGAATAATTTAGACGACTGGGATTTAAAAATTCTGGATATAATCACAAAAAATGCAAGAATACCTTTTAAAGATGTTGCCAAAGAGGTAGGTATATCAAGGGCAGCAGTACACCAACGCGTAAACCGAATGGTTGATTTGGAGGTTATTGTTGGATCGGGCTACCATATTAATCCTAAAAAAGTCGATTTTAAAACCTGTACTTACATCGGAATCTTTCTCGAAAAGGGTGGTTTATTTAGTGAAGTGGTAAAAGGACTGGAAGAAATTCCAGAGATTGTAGAATGCCATTATACTACAGGTGCATATGCCATTTTTATTAAGGTTTATGCCAAGGATAACGAACACTTAAAAAACATCTTAAGCGGGAAAATCCAGAAAATTCATGGTGTTGCCAGTACCGAAACTTTTATTTCTCTTGAAGAGTCATTTAAGCGCACTATTCCTGTTCAGGCCTGATTTCGTTGCCTAACTGCTTCGTAAACCATTAACGCAGCAGATACCGAAACATTTAAAGACTCGATTTGTCCTAAAATTGGAATCTTTAATTGTTCGTCAGCAAGTTTCAGAATTTGAGCAGAAACACCCGTATCTTCTGATCCCATAACAATGGCAATCGGCGATTTCATATCGGAGTCGCTGTAAAGTTTGTTGCCTTTTTCGGTGGCTGCAACCACTTTTATACCCGAGTCTTTGAGATAACGAACGGTGTGATAAAGATTGTTGGTTTTGCAAATGGGTATGTTGTGAATTGCTCCGGCCGATGTTTTTACGGCATCAGCACCAATTCGTGCCATGCCTTTTTCTGGAATAATTATAGCCTGCACACCCGCACATTCTGCCGAACGGGCAATAGCTCCAAAATTACGCACATCGGTAATTTGGTCTAAAACAAGTAGAAGAGGAGTTAAGCCTTCTTCGTAAATTCCCGGAATAACGGTTTCAATATTGTCAAATTCAATTGGCGATATAAAGGCTAAAACACCTTGGTGGTTTTTCCTGGTAATTCTATTTATCTTCTCAATAGGAACATACTGAACAGCAATTTCACTTTCTTTTATCAGTTGTTGAAGTTCGGAAATCAGCTCATTTCGCAAGCCTTTTTTTATCAGTATTTTGTCTATTGTTTTTCCGTTTTTAATAGCTTCAATAACTGCTCTTGTTCCAAATAAAAAATCTTCTTTATTTATTCCTTTTTGTCTCATTTCTTTTTAAATTTACCAGGTTTTTTTTGCCTTCCAATTTTCCAATTCTTCATGCGCATTTTCCCAATCATGCATGCTTTCTTCGAGATCTGATTTTAGCTGTTCATATTGCTCAAAAACCGAATGATCATCAATGTTATCGGGATTGGCGAGCAGCTTGTCCATTTCTTCAATTTTCGTTTCAAGCTCCGCAATCTTCTCTTCGGTTTGGGTAACGCTTTTTTCTAATTTTGAAATTGTGCGGTTAATTTCTTTTTGCTCTTCAAACGAAAGCTCGTTCTTTTGTTTCTCCGAAGTTACAATTTTCGCCGCTTTTGAGTTTTGTTTCTTACTTTCCAGTTCTTTCAGCGACTCCATTTTCTTGCGGTACAAGAAATCGAAAATACCTCCCAAATGTTGTTTGGCCTTTTTATTTCTGAATTCATAAATACAATTCACTAAACCATCCAAAAAGTCGCGGTCGTGCGAAACAACAAGAACTGTTCCCGTGAAATTAGCCAGTGCATTTTTCAATATCTCTTTCGATCGCATATCAAGGTGGTTAGTAGGCTCATCGAGAATAAGGAAATTGACCGGTTCCAGCATCAGGCGAATCATTGCCAAACGCGACTTTTCTCCACCGCTCAGTACTTTTACTTTTTTGTCGATGTCTTCGCCACGGAATAAAAACGCAGCTAAAATATCCCTGATTTTTGTACGGATATCGCCAACAGCAATCTCATCTATGGTTTCAAAAACTGTAAGTTCTCCGTTTAGCAGCTGTGCCTGATTTTGGGCAAAATAACCAATTTTTACATTATGCCCCAGTTTCATTGTACCGCTGTGTTCAAGCTCATTCATAATAATCCGGGCAAGCGTGGTTTTTCCTTCTCCATTACGGCCTACAAATGCCACTTTGTCTCCATTTTCAATGGTAAGGTCAATATCATCGAGCACATGCAGCGAGTCGTAATATTTGCTGATGTGTTTGGCTTCAACCACAACTCGCCCCGAACGCGGTGCCGGAGGAAAGTTTATTTTTAGTGCCGACTTATCTTCTTCTTCAATTTCAATCCGATCGAGCTTTTCCAGTTGCTTCACTCTCGATTGAACCTGCACGGCTTTTGATGCCTTGTATCTGAAACGTTCAATAAAACGTTCCGTTTCATCAATCAATTTTTGCTGATTGTTGTAGGCTGCCAAATTTATTTCCTTTTGTTCAGCTTTCCAATCCATGAACCTGGTGTAGTTCATTTTCTGATCGGTAATCTTACCCAGCGAAATTTCTATGGTGCGATTGCAAACAGCATCAAGAAATGCTTTATCGTGCGAAACCAGAATAACCGCGCCACTGTATGTTTTCAGAAAATCTTCGAGCCATTGTATCGATTCAATATCGAGGTGATTGGTGGGCTCATCCAGTAAAAAAACATCGGGCTTTTTTAGTAACAGTTTTGCCAGCTCAACACGCATTCGCCAACCGCCGCTAAATTCTGAGGTCATTCGGTCGAAATCAGATCTTTCGAAACCAAGGCCCATAAGCGTTTGCTCCAGTTCAGCTTCGTAATTATCTCCGCCCATAAGCTGGTAGCGCTCGTTGAATTCAGTTACATGGTCCAGCTTTTTCAAATATTCATCTGAATGATAGTCTTCGCTTTCTGCTATTTCCTGGTTTAAGCGGGCAATTTTCTTTTCTATAGTTAAAAGTTCCTCAAATGCCTGTGTTACCTCATCTTTTAGCGTACGTGTGTCCGAAACCTTCATTTGCTGTGGTAAATAGCCAATGCTTGTTTCTTTCGGAACAGCAACCACGCCTGCAGTAGGAGTTTCGGTGCCTGTTAGAATTTTCAACAGGGTGCTTTTTCCGGCTCCGTTTTTACCAATTAAACCAATTCTGTCTTTTGGATTTACAAGAAAACTGATTTCCTTAAATAGCTCAAAGCCTCCAAAACTGAGATTTATTTTATCTATCGAGATCATTCTTTACAAAAATTGCCCAAAGATAATTATTTCGAACAGACGAGGTGATGTAAAATGCGATGACCGTTGTAGTGTTGAAGTTATTATGAGATAAGCATCTGAAAGGAGCAAGCTGTTGTAGTAGGGAGTGAATGAAATGTTAAAATTATAAAATAATACCAATTGGTATTTATATATTTTGTAACTTGTAAGAAGTTAATAAGAAAAGATAAACTGTAAGGGTAGGACTCTGCTATTTGATTGGTTTATGTTTAGGGGTTTGTATAATTATCAATCATCTTCAAAGAAAAGCGTCCACTGATGTTCTACCCTTTTTTTAAGACTACAAATTAAACAATTATATAGTGGTCATAAGCCACAATCCTAGTGGTTTTGAAAAGAGCTTCTGCTGGATAGCTCTTTTCTTTGTGTATAAAAGCATCAAAAAATTTTAAGGCACAACATTTAAAAACAAAAAGGAGCCTGATGATAATCAGACTCCTGATGCTTTTTAGTAGCGAGAGGCGGGCTTTTTATGGATATCCTGAACCCCTTGTAAATACTATAAACACTGATTATTTTAAATTAAAAACTTTTTACTTTACACCCATTTACATATATTTAGACACTGAATGAGACACTGGTTGTAAATATGAGTTATAAAACAAACGTTAGATTTGTTCTGAAAAATACTAATTCAAAAGATTTAGGTTGTGTAAACCTTGAAATTGTATTTATACATAAAGAGAACAAGAAAAAAATCCGTAGGTATGTGAATACTGGTCAATATGTTAGTAAGAATGACTTTGATTCAAATGGTATTAAAAGTTACAGGCATTCGTTGAAAAGTGCTAAGTTACTCGTAGAAAAAAAGAAAATAGAAATTGAAGAGTTACTTAGAAACTTAGAATTAAATAATGGTGAGATAACACCTGATATTTATGACGTTTCACAAAAGATTAGCGAAGATGCTAAGAAGGACATATTTCAATTGTTTGATAAATTTGTAGAATATAAAAGTAAAAGGGTTGAGTCACGAACAATACAGAAATACAATACATTAAAAGTTGTTCTTGAGGAATTTATTCCACAGAAAAAACATAAAAACACATATACCACTGATATCACACTGGATTTTTTAGAGAACTTGACGAACTATCTAAGTGATAAAAAAGATTTAAGTATTAACACCATTGCAAAATATCAAAGTGTCCTTAACACCTTTATGGATTATTTGACAGATACATTAAAAGTAAATAAGAATTTAGCATATAAGGAATACCAAAAAATATCCCGAAATAAAGATTCTGAATCTAAGGTAGTTTTGTTAAAAGAACATGTACAAAAAATTATTGATTGGGCACCTGAAGATAAAACTTTAGAGAAGGTCAAAGATTTATTTCTTTTTCAAATATTGACAGGCGTTAGAATCTCGGACCTTTTTCGTATTAGCAAGTACTTCGTTAAAAATCAATTGCTTTCCTTTCAAATGTATAAAACAACCACAACGGTTAATATTCCCCTTCATCCAATGGCAAAAAAAATACTAATTAAATATAATTACAAACTTGGTGCTATTTGTAAGGAAATAGGCGAGAATCAATATAATACTTGCATTAAGGATGTTTGTAAACAAGCAGGACTTACCGAGGAAGTTTCAGAACTAAGAATAACCTTAAATAAGAAAATCCCAGTGGAAACACCTCTTTATAAACTTGTAAGTAGTCATGTTGGTAGGACGACTTTTGTTACAAACTGTTTAATATCTGGCATTTCTCCTTTTATTGTTATGGGATATACTGGGCATCGTAAAATTGAAACCCTACATTATTATATGAAAATTGCAGGTGACGTTTCACAAGATGCGTTTATTAAATACAAAGAATATTTTACATTCAAATGAGATATTTTAAGTCGGAAAAAGCAATTAGACGGTTTATTCAACAGGAATTACTGAGCAACAACAGAACAACAAAAGAGTCTTATAAAGATGAAAGTTCATTCTGGATTCAGTCGAAATATACTTACTATCTTAAAAACTCACAAAAGGGTTATAACTCTGTTGATGAAATAATTGAAGAACTAAAACGAAATAATTTATTGTTCGAAGTTCAACAAATGTCGGATGGATTGGGATATAAGTTCGATTTTGTTGGTTATATATTATTGTATTCGCAATTACAAATATTATTATCAGGAGATGAATCCCTTAATAACGATATACTAAGGTTCAAATTACTTACCATCAATCAAACATGTGATTTTCTTCAATTATCACGACCATCGATTTACAAACTGTTAAAAGATGGTGTTATTCCGCATGTAGAGATAATGGGGCAGAAACGGGTGCAAATGAACGACTTGTTGCACTTTATTATGAAATCGAAAAGCCAAAAAGAATAGTTAAATAAAACGCAACCAAGTATTTTTTTCCAAATTATATTTCTCTAACTTTATTGTGCAATACAACCTCTTGTATTGTGTGTTTGGGGGTTAACATTTGAAAGGGTGACTGTTGAGTTGCCCTTTTCTATTTAGAATAATTCAATGTGATTAAAATTAAATCAATAAATTGATTTCTGTAATTTAGTGCCTTAATCCATATCCAATGCCTGAATGTCCTTTTTGCAATATTGAACCCAATAGAATGATAGAAAAAAGCAATTTATCACTTGCATTTTTTGATAAGTTTCCAGTTAGTATTGGACATGCATTAATTATTCCCAAAAGACATGAACCCAATTATCTTAATTTAACCAGTGAAGAAAAATTAGATATTGAAAAATTAACTAATTCGGTTATTAATTACCTGAAGATGAAATTTTCCCCAGATGGTTTTAATATTGGAATTAATATTGGCAAAGCAGCAGGTCAAACAATTTCTCATTGCCACATTCATATAATACCAAGATATGATGGTGATGTTGAAGACCCCACTGGCGGTGTTAGAGGGGTTATACCATCAAAACAAAAATACTAATGGTTGATGAATACATAAGACAGTTTTTACGATTAATTCGGAATGGGAGCAATGTAAACAGCTACAAATTAGTCTGGGCAAAAGCAATTGTTGTGATTGCAACTGAAAAAAGCAGATGAATTAAGACTAAATTAATATCAAGACTTGCAAGATAATGATTACACAAGAAGAATATGAAAAGGCTAAAAAAAAGTTAGAGAACGCAAAAAAGTTGGAGAAAGAAGCATTGGATGTAATAAACTCTTTTGAGCAAATGCAATATGAAGCCAAAATGGAAAGGTTGCGAAATCTTAAAAGAAACGATTATGTGGAGTATATTGGTGGTACAAAATCAAAATATCTCACGATTGGAAATAAATACAGATTAACAAGTAATTCATTTGGTAATAGGATATCAATAGTAAACGATGCAGGTAAACGAGTTGTAATTAAGCCAATAAAGTTTTTCAAATTTTAAAAGGTCACCATTCCCAGCATCCTATTAATTTCCATTTTTCAGTGGTTTTTAATTATAACATACATCACATGGAAAGATTGTGAGAAACACATGAATTATTACCCATTATCCCATTTTGTCCCACGCCAATTTGAAATTACACCTTTGGTTTTGCACTTTACACAGACCCAATAGATTTCATTTTCATCTTCAATTAATGTTGGCACAATTAGACCTTCACACTTCTTTTCAATGCACCTAATTGTTGGTTCAGCATCATAATCACCTGTTGATGCATCATCGATTAATAAAGCAAGAAAATTGGCGAGTTCACGTGCTTCTTTCGGCATGTCTTTTGAAATATTACCATTTTCATCGAGAAAGTGCTTAAAATTAGTGATGTACATATAAATAGAATTATAGATGCAAATTTAGTTAATTAATACAGATGGGGCTTAGTGTCCTGCTTTCTCCTAATATTGCCCAAAACTTCATTATTTGTAACTGGACATGCAACAAAAACTTGGAAGATTGATTAATCTATACTGCAATTTTTTCTATATTTTTATTGCACAAAAAAAACTAAACAATTGAATATCAAACCTCAAAAATTACTTCTTTTTAAGTAATGAAAATAAAAGAACAAAAATGCATTTACACAACTAAATTAGGGATATAAAACAAAGTAATACTAACGGAAAAAATATAATTATACATTTCCACACATGTTGTGTGTAAGTTTAAAGAGATACAAATATTTTAGTGAAAAACTCTAATACATATTTTTTCATAGTAGCAGCAACATTGACTCTTGCAGTCATTTTAGTACTCGATTGGTCAGATGGAAAATTCAGCTACCATGATATTTTGGTGGAATTTCATGGACTAATATTCGATTTAATTGTTTTTGGGATAATTCTGACTATATATGAAAGTGTAAAATCGAAACGTGAAAAAATAGTAAGGTATAAGGAAGAAATTGATGACTATCGGTTTCTAAATACTGAAGAATCAAGACATCGACTAAACGGAATTATTCGAAGACTTTTCCAATTAGATAAGAGCAAAATAAGTCTAAAACATTGTAGTATTTACAATTTTCCCACCAATGAAAATATGGTTAATTGGGAATTTGATTGCGCAAAATTGTACAATACTGAATTCAACAACATAAAACTCAATGGTAGCCGATTTTATCTTTCAGAATTTTACTTAACATTCTTTTTTTATTCAAATCTTACTAATTGTGATTTTAGTTCCGCTATTTTTTGGGAAGTGAACTTCATAGGATGCACTTTCGAAAATACTGAAATAATATACTCATATACAAATGACAAAAACTGGTTTGAAAACCTTATTAAAAATGGAAACATAGGTGTCAAGGATTTGGCTACCAAATATGAATTAACCAATGACACAATTGAAATCAACAATAAGCAATTTTATCAAGTTATAAGAAAGGACTGTAAAATTAAAAGAGCAAGGACACCTGACGAGATTCTAAGTGAGAATTTAGAAAAATTTAACAATCAGACACTCAGTGAATTGTATAGTTTAGTAAAACCTACACACAACAAAGAGTAAATAAACTTCTACAATGATAAACTTAGATTCGATTGAAATAGATATTGATTGTCCAAAATGTAATTTTAAGAATCAAATATTTTTAAAAAGTATTAGGCTTAAAGATGTAATAATATGTCATGGATGCAAGCGAAACATTCAACTTGAAGACCATATGAACACATTTCGAAAAACTAAGAAAGAATTAGAACGACAATTCAATGAAATACAAAAAATGTTAAACTTCAAAATATGAATTCAAATTTAATTCAAGTATTGAGGTATAAGCTCCAAAAGCGTGTTAGGAGGTTAAACTCAATTGACAATAGCCACTACTTTCATTATCATTTTGCATTAATCCAATTTTGGAATTTTTTACAATCACAAACGGTTTTCAAGGGTATACTTGATGATATTGAAAATCGATACTATAAAAGTATCGAAGATGCTGAAAAAATATTGAAAGCAAGTAGAGAAATAATTCTTTTTGATAATGAAATAGAAGAAGCTGCTGCTGCATATTTTGTAATAAAAAAATGCATCCAAGATGATAATGATAGAATTGAATTTAGTATTGGTTCTATGATTTTTGGAAGGCATGATAATGAAAATGCGTTATCAAACTTTCATGAAAATATTGTTGAACCTTTTTATGAATTCATCGATGAAAAAATAGATGATGAAAAATTATTACTGTCATTACTCATAAGATACAAGAGAAGAACAGAATGGTTCAATCGTGAAATTCTTTATTCTAAATGGAAAGAGGAAACTACAAAAGGAGAAAAGATATTAGCTCTTGACCTTTATTCATTCCTATTTGACCAAGGAATCGAATTTTCAATAGAACCAGCATCTATTTCTGGTGAAGCGGATTTAGTGAGCATTCAGACCGATGAAGAACCATTAATAGCAGATGCAAAAATTTTTAATCCCGATAAAAGCAAAAATAAATCCTATATTATTAATGGAATTAATCAGCTCTATACGTACACTTTAGACTATAACGAGACTTTTGGTTATCTGTTAGTGTATAATACCTCACAGACAGATTTACTACTTAATTTTCAAAGAAATGAGCAAAGTATCCCTTGTATTTCAATTAACAACAAAACCATTTTTGTACTTATGATTGATATTTATCCTCATGAGCAATCAGCATCAAAAAGAGGAAAACTAAAAGCAATAGAATTAAATGAAAATGAAATAATTGAAAAAATAAACCTCATGCCATAATTAAGTGCATATTGCATAGCAGGGTTCAGTGGTACGCCAACTGCGGATTCTCGTTTCACAGTTCTGTGTCCTTCGGACAGGAACGCTCTTCGAAATCCGCCCCGCAACATTTACCAACCGTTAGCAAACATTTTAAATGATGTCATATCAATTGTATGAGACTATAAAACGCAACCTTAACAGCAAATAAATCATCTAATTAGAAACTAAAAATTATGAAAAGATGTATTGGATTACTTTTAATTATTTTGTTTGCATTCGGTTGTGACAAAAACGATGAAGATACACTCGATAGGTATTTCGTTGGTGAAATAGTTGGCTTCGACATGAATTGTTCTACTTGCATTTTAAGATTCCCAGATGATTCACGAATAGTGAAACAAGAAATTGGAATAAGCGAAAACAACTACTATCAAACAGTAAATTTAGATAAAGACACATTCAAAGTTAATCAAACGGTGTTGGTTAAATTGCGAAAAGCTGAAGACAACGAATTAAGAGCATGTATAACACTATATCCTTCTTATAATTATAGGAATATATACATCATTGATTTTAAACAAGACTAATAAAAAACGTATGCTAACAAATTGTAATATGGCAGGCGGGGGTTTTAGCGGTCTGACAAGTCAGACCTTCTGTTCACTCTCCTGCGGGTCTGACAGGATTTCTGTTAGAAGTCCCGCACTCCACATAGCCAAACCGTAAGGCTGCGCAATTACCTATTTAATGAAAAATATAAATACTGTGATTCAGATACTTACATTAAGAAAAAGAATAGAAAATAGAGTTGTTACGCAAACTCCCGTTAGCGGCAAGTGGTTGACCAACAAAACAATTTGAGGAATGAAATAATTTCAACAAAAAAATATTGAATTATGGCAACAATATTAAAATCTGACCAGAGAGATTTTCAAGAAAGTCCTAATAAGATTGATAGTTATAGAATTTTCACAGATGTATCGAGAATGAAAAAGGAACTAAATCCTGAAAACCTAAACTTTGATTTAAGACAATTAAATCCTGACCAATATTCGGCTCCTTACCATTTTCATAGATTCGCAGAGGAACTTTTTATGATTATTTCTGGCTCCGCAACATTGAGAACTCCTGATGGATTAGAGATTGTAAATAGCGGAGATTTGATATTTTTTGAAAAGGGGGAAACTGGAGCGCATCAATTATACAATCATACCAAATTGACTTGTGTTTACTTGGATATAAGGACTTATATTGGATATGATGTAGCTGAATATCCTGATTCGGATAAAATTTTGTTAGCCCCATCTTTTGAGATTTTTAATAAAGACTCTCAGGTAAACTATTTTGACGGAGAAAAGAATATTAAAGATAAGTGGAAACAAATAGAAAATGAAAATGAATAGCACCAGCCGCTAACACCAACATTAAAACCAATCACATTGAAATTAGAGGAATATAGTAAAATAGAAGAAAAAGAAGAATTCTTTCAAAATGGAGGAATAAAAATCAATTATAATATTGAAAAAATTTTTGAGGAAATAAAAAAGTACAAAGAAGAAGTGTAAGCTTCCCCAAAAAAAGGACAGTTTAAAAGTAGACAAATAAACGTTAATTTTGAACTGTTAGAAGATGAAGAAGAAAAGATTTACACCACAACAAATCTCCTCGATTTTGAAGGAGTACGAAAACGGCAAAAGCGTAGAAGAAATTGTTCGTGACCATAGTGTTAGCCGAGCTACATTTTACAAATGGCGGCAACGATATGGCGGCATGGAAGCCACAGAGTTGAAAAGGCTCAAGGAACTCGAAGAGGAGAACCGCAAATTAAAAATGATGTATGCCGAACAAGCTCTTGATTTAAAACTTGCCAAAGAGATTATCGAAAAAAAGCTTTAAAGCCTTGTGAAAAAAGAGAGATTGCAAAGGAAGTTTGCATCAATCCAACAGTTGGCATCCGCAGGGCGTGCCGTGTGTTAAATATGAGTCGTTCCGTTTATTACTACGAGTCGATAAAAGACGATGCTGAGGTAATTGATGCACTTACCATAAAAGCGAAAGACCACCCTACAGAAGGTTTTTGGAAGGCATATGGCCGATTACGCCTGGAAGGCAATGAGTGGAACCACAAGCGGGTGTATCGGGTTTATTGCATGATGAAACTGAATATGCGCAGGAAAGTAAAGAAAAGGCTCCCTGCCAGGGTAAAAGTTCCTTTGGTAATCCCCGAAAATATCAATAATTGTTGGTCGATTGATTTTATGCACGATGCTCTGGAGAATGGACGGAAGATAAAAAGTTTCAATATTATGGATGACTTTAACCGAGAAGCGCTCCATGTTGAACTTGACCATTCCATCCGAAGCAATAAAGTAGTTTATGTCCTGAATCACTTGATAAAACGCAGGGGCAAACCATCACAAATAAGGATGGATAACGGCCCCGAGTTTATTGCTGAGCTGTTAAAAGAATGGAGCAAATTTCAAGGAATTGAACTTTTATATACCCAGCCAGGCAAGCCAACACAGAATGCTTTTGTAGAGCGATTTAACGGAACCTACCGCAGGGCAGTATTGGATGCCTACCTGTTTCAATCGTTGGATGAAGCCAGAAATGAAACAGAAAGATGGATATTTGATTACAACAATAGAAGACCGCATGATTCATTGGGAGGAATGACTCCCATTGGTTATGCCAATAAAATGAAGAACCAAAAGCTGAACAGCAAAGAAAATGTGATTTACGAACCTGTCAAGGGTATATAAACGACTTCGCTAACTCAGTCGCCCTTGACAGAACCAAAAATCACATTGAAAAAGCTTTCAGAATTTGGTTATGAAAAAGAAAATAATCTATTTTTAGATAGTCCTAAAAAGGGGAAGCTTACACCATAGGTTTAGTGTTTACTATTGTTCCATTACAAAATCTACTTGAAATATATTTATTTCAACACCCTAACTCACATCTTCATCCTAATTGTGTTTTAAGTGTATTAAGGTATAATGTTGACATAAATCTATTCTGATATCTGTTGAACTTTAAAGATAGCAGAATTTGGTTTGTTTTGGAATTATGTAATTTAGAAAAAGTATTAAATGGTGGAAAATCTTTATCATACGAAACTACATTAGAATCAATAAATGAAGAGGTAATTATAAAATGGAGAAAAAATACTTAGCAATAGGAGCTAATTGCATGCTTGGGTTGAAGATTGATAATAGTGAATATTCTACACAAGGGAAATCGTGTTAATGTTACAGCTGTAAGAACTGCTGCTATAGCAAATATCAAAGAAAATTTATCAAACTCTTTTCGCAACAAGAAGAATGTGGCTTCAAATAATGTTAATGACGACCTAACAGAGTCTCTATTTAAAGATGAATAAAATGGAGACAACCATTTTTTGTATATTTACATCTTGTAACGTGTTTATTTGTTAGGCTATAAAGGTTTTTAATTAAAAAAATGTTCTTCGATATTGACACTGAATGAGACACTGGAAAAACAAAAAGACCTGAAATCATCGAGATTTTAGGTCTTTTTCGTAGCGAGAGGCGGGCTTGAACCGCCGACCTCATGATTATGAATCCTAACCAGCCGTTTTTCGCAATTTATTGAATACATACTAATGTTAATAAAATCAATGCTTTAAGGCTTTCAGGTTATGATCTTTTTATTTACATTTATGGTCTATTTATGGTTGACATGTATTCAAATATGTATTCAAAAATAAATCAAGATCATGCAAGCAACTGCTAAAATTTTCTTCCAGACTTCACCGGCCCAAAGAAATAAAGATGGTCTTTGTCCGGTCCGACTTAAGATCACTCACAAAGGGAAACGAAAATATTATTCGATCACCGACAAATTAAAGAATGATGAGTGGGCCTTTCTTGATGATGACCAGGTAAAGCAATACAAAAGGTATGTTTCGAATGGTGGGCGGAGCAAGATCCGGGATGTGCATGATGAATATAAGCGGATCCAGGATGAAGCCAATTCGATAATTGAATCACTGCAGCAGTTTAGTTTCAACCAGTTTGAGGAGGTCTTTAACCACAACGTTACGAAGTGGGATAATGTATTTGAGGCCCTTTTGAGCCATATTCAGGACTTAAAAGAGCAAAATAGGTATGGTTATTCTTCTAGCTTTGAAAGTACGTTGAGAGCCGTTAAGGAGTTTACAGAGAAGAAAAAATTCAAATTCAACGACCGGAAAGATAAGGTAGAAACGAGAACAGACTTTTACCTGGGGGGGCGGAGGCTTTTGTTCATTGATGTTACTCCAACCTGGCTAAAGAAGTTTGAAGCCTGGATGGTGAACGATGGGAAATCCAAATCAACCATAGGAATATACATGCGAAATCTCAGAGTGATCTTTAACTTGGTAATTAAGGAGCATGGAGTAAAAGCTGAATATCCTTTTATAAAGCATAAACCCAAAACCTCATCCGGAAATAAAAGAGCATTGCCGGCCAGTGATATTTCGAAGATTGCGACTTTTGAAACTAAGCATCCCCAAAAGGCCTTTTACAGAGATATCTTCATGTTCAGCTTTTTGGGCAATGGAATGAATACGGCTGACATTGCAAGGCTTAGATACAGCAATATTCACGATGATGAGCTGGAATTTGTGAGACAGAAAACCAAAGCCAAAGATGAAGAGGAGGTATTGAGAGTTCCCATCACCGAAAGTATGAGCTCCATTATTGAACGTCATGGTAATAAATCGATAGGTTATGATAGTTACATCTTCCCGGTACTAAAACCGGCAATGACAGAACGAGAGATTTATTACGCTGTAAAGCAATTCACAAAGCAGTTGAATAAGTATATCGGACAAATTGCTGAAGAGCTGCATCTCGGACACCTGACCAGTTACTCAGCCCGGCACTCCTGGGCCACCATTGCAAAGAATAGCGGTACCTCAACAGAATTCATAAAAGAGGCTTTGGGCCATAGCAGTGTAGCAGTTACGGAGCGATACCTTAAATCCTTCGAGAAGTCAACCAGACAGAAGCATAGTCAGGAAATGGAAAAAGCAGTGTATAACAACCAAACAGCATAATCATGGTAAATATTAAGGAGTATATTGATAAAGTTGTAACAGAGATTAAGTCAGCTGATCCTAAGGAATCGATATTTAATAATGATCTTGCAATGGCTAAAGTTTATCCTAAAGGTGAAGTTGAGTATTTCAAGAAAAAAAAGTACGAGCTTTATGAGGAGATGAATGATGATCACATTGGTAGTTTATGGATTGAAAATAATTCAAATGATCCATTCATGATTATAGAAAAAACTGGCAAACCATGGATTGAGAGCTATTTGGAAACCATGAATAAACACCTCGGATCTAATTCAGAAGATTGTGATGCTGATATCCTGGAGTTTGGGAACTCTTTTCTCCGTAAATATTTTCATGTCAAGACTGTGGAAAATTACCTTAAGCGACTCGATGGTAATGCTCCTATTAAAAAGAACTTCAAACTCAGAGATGACATTACACCCCAAATAGTAAATGAGTACTACCAGTGGGCCTTTAACCGTGGAGATATAGATTGTTCTGACAAAGAATTTAACGCTATATTCAGCGATGAAGATCTTCCTGCAGGATGGAAACCTGTTAAATATCTTCGGTTGCATAATAAAGAACCACATGCAACCGCATTGGCTGCATTAATACGTGAGCTAACTAATGTCACCAAAAAGGAAGCACAAAAGAAACTCTTAACAAAAATGTTTATTGATTGTGGAGGAAATAGCATTGCTCCAAATTTGGGATCTAATGAAGAAATGAGGGATCGACATCTCATGCTCAATAATGAAATGTCGGAAGAACTTAAGAGGCTTCGAAAAGCCCGAGAAGAAGAAAAGAAAAGAAAAAGGGAAGAATCAATATAGAAAAATACATCCTAGGTACTACACCACTGTAAAAAAACTATACCCCGCGTAAAGTCTTAGTTTACCCCGGCATACCCCTATATAGTGGGGTATGGTATTACCTCAAAATACTTTTATCAGCATATTTCGTGATTTATCTTCGATTAGAATTTTAAAAGAAGATAGTCATGAGCGAAGTCTTAGATTTACAAAAACCAACATTTGAACAGGTACCTGAGATACTGGCTGAAGTTAGGCATCAAAACAGGATCATCCTTTCAATGCTAAAAGGAGAAGGTGTTGAAGAAAAGAGGGATCGACTTTTTAATGTCGAACAACTCAGTAATCACTTACCAGAGAAACCGGCACGACAAACAATTTACGGTTGGGTTAATCAAAGAAAAATTCCTTTTGAGAAGCACGGAGCTAATCTTTTTTTTCGTGAATCTAAGATTGAAGAGTGGCAGGATAATGGTCGTCAAATGCCTTAAAATTTCCGATATGTATTCAATTGTGTATTCAAAAAAGTATGTAAATGAAGATTTTAAAATTTGTAAATATCAGTAAAACAGTAAGATATAATTATAAAACCTCATGATTGAGAGTCATGAGAAGCTTCTGTGATAGTCATGAGTAAGAAAGAAACTATTAACGAAGCAAATATGGAACAAAAAGAACTTTTCAATGTCTGGTATGATACCGACACCAGCAACGCAACATCAAGCCCGATTAGCGAACCGCCGGAGCGTGTGAACTTCGGCGGTCACGAACCAATCTACACGGGTACAAAATCTCAAGTTAATCGATTTTTAACGCGATTAAGGCGGAAACCTTATTTAATCGAGAAATACTTACCAGCCGAAAAAGGAGGTGTGAGATGAAAAACAATTTTCTCATTGCAGTAAAGTCTGGCCGTAAGTATCGGATTGTAACTCAAAAGGAATGGAACAACTGGCCCGAAAAAACCCGGAATAAGTTTATAGTTGTAGATCAAGGATCCCGACCATACCTGATGAAGAAACAGAGCATGCTAACCAAATATTTAGGATCAAATGGAAGAGGGCTGGATAAAACTGCATAGGATGCTAAAAAATAAACCAATATGGCGCACTTCCACACCTGAGCAGAAGGTAATTCTGATCACTATTCTTTTGATGGCAAATCATAAGGTAAATGAATGGGAATGGAAAGGTGAAAGATTTGAAGTTAAGCCTGGTGAATTTGTTACGAGCCTTGAATCAATCAAGAACGAAGCAGGGAAAGGCATATCCATACAAAATGTGAGAAGCGCATTAAACCGTTTTAAAAAACTCGAATTTCTAACAGAGAAATCAACAAAGTCGGGAAGGGTTATAACTGTTTGTAATTGGGAAAGTTACCAAGATAATAAAGAGGTTGTCCAACAAAGAAAGCAACAAATAGGTAACAAAGACCTAACACCTAACAAGAATGATAAGAATGTAAGAACAGAAATATCTGTCATTTTTGACCAATTCCGAAAAGCATATCCGGGTACGAAAAGAGGGAATGAAGTTGAGCTTAAAAACTTTCTTAAAAAGAATAAACCAGAGGTTGTTCACTTACTATTTCCTGCACTTCAGAAAGAAATTTCATATAAAGATGATCTGACAAAATCAGGCACGTTTCGCCCTGAATGGAAAAACCTTAAAACCTGGATTAATAACCAATGCTGGACACAAGAATTCCCGGAGATAAATAAACAAAGCCATGAACCTTCAATTCAAGCGATATGATTAAACAATTGAATATTGATAAGGTACCTCCTAATGCGATTGAGGTTGAAGAGGTTGTTCTAGGGGCAATGATTCTTGAGCCGGACTGCTACATTAATAATCCGGTAAAGAAGGTATGGTTCTACAAAGAAGAGCACCAAATTATCATTTCATGCATTTCTGAATTGGTAAGCAAGTCGATACGGCCAGACATGGTACAGGTAACAACTCGACTACGGGATCAGGAACAGCTTGACAAGATTGGAGGGCCAGGTTTTATAACAAAGCTTACCAATCAAGTAGCATCTTCCGCAAACATTGAACACCACATTCGCATCATTCGCGACAAATATTCAGAAAGAGAGATGTTGCGGTTTTCGCATGAGGTTATCAACAAACTGAATAATCCAACGATTGATATCGAAGATGTGTATTCTTTTATGCAGGATGAGCTTTCCAAAGTTATGAGCTATGATAGCAGCGATTCATCTTCATCATTTGCAGATGCTGCAATGGAACTTATTAAAGATTTACAGTCAGGCATAGAGCCAGGAATAAAAACCGGATTTGCAAAATACGATAGCTTTACCGGAGGGTTTCATAATTCTGACTTGATCATTATTGCTGGGGAGACGTCTCAAGGAAAAACATCACTCGCTACATCGGCGCTCCGAAATATTGTAAATTCTGGTATTCCAGCAGCGGTATTCTCCACGGAAATGACAAAGAAGCAGATTGTAGCCAGAATGATAGCTCAAGAAACAGGTATAGGAGCTAAGCAAATTCTATACAACCGGCTGTCAAGCGAACGGAGAGAGTATGTAATTCAAGAGCTGATAAATACAAAGAATCAAATTTATTTCGATGATCAATCAAACAATGATGTCGATAAGATCTGTACTTCGATACGAAAATTAAAAATCAAACGGAATATAGGAATTGTTTTGGTTGACTTCATTCAGGACCTTAAAGGTGCCGATACTGAAACAGGAGTTGCAGAGATAGGCAGAAAATTAAAGAACATCGCCAAAGAGCTTGATATTCCTGTTATTGCCATTTCTCAATTGTCTAGAGATAGGAACAATCCCAAACCTTCAATGTCTCGGTTGCGAGGATCCGGACAGCTCGAAGAAAAGGCTGATATAATCATGTTGCTTTGGCGGCCCGAATATTACAATATGAATTTCCCAGAACCTTTTACAGGTGAATCCACAAAAGATACTGCACAGATCATAATTGGAAAAGGTCGGAATGTCGGGATAGGTTCCTTCCTGCTGAAATTTAATAAAGAAACTACCGGTTTTTATGATCATGCACCCGAATATGAGAATGAATTATCACGAAACCCTAACGAAAGAATTGAAAGCAACCAGGGCGATTGCCCTTACTAAAATAATATGGAAATGAAAGAAAGAATTTTAAACACATTGGAGGACAAAAAAGATGAATTCAGCAACAATGTTGAAGAAATGAAAAGCATAATCAACAGTGATGTAATTAAACATGACAGGTTGAGTGAACTATGCAGATCGAACACGATCCTGCTAAACGAAATGGAAATGTTAGAGGGATTAATTACGCCCGAAATTAGTATTCACAATTAAAATCATAAAATTTAAAATCATGGAAAATAAATGCGAAAACTGCATTATGCACGAAATGGTTCCCGCCAAATTTAATAAAGGGGCAACAGTTGAGAAAGATGCTAAGGGGTATGAAATAGCTGGATCTAAAAAACCTACGGGTTTTAACGGTTATTACCCGATTTGCCTAAAAAACGAGAACATTGCTACTGGCTTAAAAACCGATTGTGCTTTGTTCTCAGATAAGTCCCTGGAGGGGGCAGAAGCGGCCGCTGAAGACGCGAGAGCAAATGATTACTCTGCGGGTGATCAAACAAACAATTTCCTTACCGCTAACAACCTTTAATCTGGTAGATATGGAAAAAGAAATCATTTGGAAGGACGAAAAGGCGATCAAGGACAAGATCCGAGAATGTGAGCAGGTTTTACCGATAGGAAATGAAGTGCTGAATATTTTGAAGCAAGAAGGCATTGAAAGGACCATCGATCATGTCAACGGCTTTTACACAGGTTCAGCCGATTATTTAATTGGTGTTTTGGGAAAGACCGCCCGCGAGAAAGTTGAGAAAATGGATCTACCTGAAAAATTGAAAAGGTCACTTTTGAGAGATGCAACGGAAATCGATCAACCAAAAGTTACCAGGATTCACTCTGCGTTTTACCGGGCACTTGCTACGGCAAATGTGAAGGTAGATGACTTAGAGATCAATAAAAAGGCCGAAGATCTTCAGCTTAAAAAAGCCTTTTTGAAGGCCATTGAGGATAAATACACGGTTACGATCGATACACCGGCGAAAAAGGAAATGTGGAGCTCGATCCAGAACTTCTGCAATGCTTTTAATTCAATGGAAGAAGTAGCCAAAAGAACCGGCATTCTCTCCATTCAAAATACAATTGATGTTGACGAGGCTTTTATCATGATTATACACAAAGAAGGTAATTATGCGAAAGCTGAACCAGATCCGAGCTTCTTTTTAGGCTTCCAGGGTATCGGGAAACTGGCATCTAAAGAGAAAGAGAAATAATTTATAAACTTAAAATTTACAATCATGGCTTTTAAAACATTAACATTTTTAGAGATTCGAGAAGAGCTCAAAGGAACCAATTACGATTCTGATGACTGGGTTGATGAATGTTACAGCTGGACTAACAGCAACGAGTCGACCGTAAAAGAATGGATCGATCACCGCGATAAAATGGAAAAAGAGTACGAAGAACTTCAGAAAAAACCAGGAATTGGAGACATGGGGCCAGCGGTTTTGCTGAATGTCGATGAGAACGGCGATCCTTACACAAACGATTAAGATATCCAGTTCTTTTATTATTTGAACTTGGCTTTGTTTAGGAAGGGGCCGGTGGGTTCCTTCCGCTTTTACTAAACACCTGAAATAAGAAATAGAATGGCTAAAAAAGAATATACCAAAGAAGAATTTGAAGCGATTTTAGAGGAGTCACAAAGAATATCCAACAAAGAAGGAAAGCTGACTACTAAAGAAATTAAACGCTTGCTAGAGATCACCAATATTATTTCGAGATATTACCATAAACACCCGGATGAGTTTAACGAATAACATATCGAATTTGACACCAAAGCAAGAATTATTCTGCAATGCATTTCTTGAAACCGGTAATGCATCAGAAGCTTATCGAAAAGCTTATTCATGCGGTAATATGAAGACTGAGACTATTAACCGTAACGCTTTTGCTTTGATTAATAACAACAAGATCGCAGCAAGGGTGCGAGAACTACAAAGTGAGTTGAAAAAGAACTCGGATATCAGGAAAGAAGACATCCTGGAAGAACTATCCTGTATCGTATTTGCTGACATCCGTGACTATGTGGAGTTTAATGGCACCACAATAAAATTTAAGCCATTTGATAAACTAACCGATAAGCAAGCAAGGGCGATTGAAAGTATTAAAGAAACGCGGTTAGGCATCGAAATAAAACTACACGGGAAAGCGTGGAGCGTTGAACGGATTTGTAAAGTGCTAGGATTTGAGAGTCCTACATCCTTTAACATGAATGTGAAGAACTGGAGTGAAGAAACGGTAAACGAATTTTTGTATAAAACCCTGGGGAAAGGTGACTAAGGACGAAATAAATAGTATGACTTTGGAGGAAAAGATGGAACTTCTAGCCGCTCACGCAAAAGGAGAAATAGAAGTGATCAATGGGATTCCATACAACATGGGACGGGATAGTTTTGTGACCATTTTCATGAATATAGAGAATGGTAAAAACTATTTAGATCAAGACTTGACGGAGGAGGTTCCAGAATGGTTTTTCGATCGATATAATGGTTCTGTAATCTTCATGCCAAACAATTATAGAGACAGAAAATATGACAACAAAAAGACAGGAAACAAGAGTTAAAACTAGCAAAGTGTATAAAATTGAAAAATATTAATTGTGTAAAAGTTTAACAATCAATCGATTGCGTTTCTATTAATCACAATGTTAATTATAAGACATGGAAGGAACAAACAAAAATACAGCAAAACAAAAAACTTATGATCCGGTAATTTCAGTGATTGTAGAAGGCATTAAAAAGCTATTCCGCCTTCAAAAAACTTTGTATAGAATAGAATCGGATCCGGAAAGAAAGAAACAGCATCTAAAGAATCTCCACGAGGCCCAGAAAGATTTATCTCAGATAGTGGCCGTGCTGGATATTGTCAAAAGAGAATCTATTGAAAGCATTACAGTCAAGACTGCTACTGGTTTTTATGACTGCTCACAGTTGGAACCATCCGAGCTTTCTGATAGTGAGTTGGCAGATTTGATCATTGATTTTAAAGATAATCTGAAATAATGAAAGGTCGAATAATTGTAAAAAATACCGCGAATTGTATAAAGGCCATCCAACGACAGGCGAGCCAGGCTGATGAGCTGACTATAAAAGTTTTGAAATACGTTGGAGAAAACTTTGTCCGTGAAGCACGTTTGAACCGCGAATTTATTGACGATACCGGAAACCTTCAGTCTTCGATTGGTTATGTAATCGTTAAAAATCGGAAGATAATATGGCAAGCCATAAAAGGAATTGGCACGAATAGCACGGCAGAAGGTAAAGAAGCCGGGGAGCGGCTGGCTGAAGCCATAGCAATTACGTTGCCGGATGGTTTCGCGTTAGTTGGTGTGGCGGGCATGGAGTACGGAATTTATGTAGAAGCTATGGGAATTGAAGTTATTTCCGGATCAGTCCCGGAAACTAGAAAACTACTAAAAGAGATTTTCAAGGAACTTAAATAATAACTCTAAACAGGAAACAGTATGAGTACATCAGGAGGAATTCAAGGCTTGCATTTCATAAATACAATGAGCAATGCCGGATTAAAGGCCAAGTCTGCAGAGGCAGAATCAATTATAGCCGGAATGGGAAGAAACATCGGTAAACTTGCACCTTTCGCGCCTTTAGCTGCAGGAGGATTGATCCTGGCAAAGCTGGGAGATCAGGCACACGATTTTGCCAGAGAGTATGAAATGGCGATGAAGGAGGTACAGACGATTTCAGAGGCCGTAAAAGATGACTTTGAAGGGTACAGTAAAGAAATTATTCAGATGTCTGCCAATGGCACCGATACAGCCACGGAGTTAGCACAGGCCTATTATCAGATTGTATCTGCAGGCTACGATGGCGCAAGGGGACTTGATATACTGCGTACATCTTCTGAATTGGCCACAGGATCTTTGACCTCAACCGTTGTTGCTGCAGATGCGTTGACATCCATACTTAATGCCTATGGAGATAAAGCCGGATCAGTGGTCAGTATTTCAGACAAGCTATTTGAAGTTGTAAAAAACGGAAAGATAACCATGGAGCAGCTGGGAACCAATATCGTTAATGTTACAGGATTAGCAGCTCAGGCAGGAGTGGAGATAAATGATCTATTTGCCGCTTACGCTACGGGTACAAAAACTCTGAAGCCCGAAGAATTCACAACTGGAGTTCGAGGTGTTTTAACAGCGATTATTAAGCCTACCGAGGAGGCCCTCGGTATGGCCAGTCAACTTGGAATCGAGTTTAATTCAACAGCTCTGGCCACAAAAGGACTGAGCGGTTTCTTAGGTGAGTTACTGGAAAAGACTGAAGGTAATATCGATGCTTTGGCTTCATTATTTCCAAATGTAAGAGGCTTGGGAGGCGTTTTGGCGATTGCTGCAAATGATGGCAAAGAGCTTAATGAGCAACTTCAAAATCTCGAAACATCAGCCGGTAATACATCAGATGCACTAACCACAATGCTGGATGCGGTAGATAACAAATGGAAAGTAGTGTCAAATAAGTGGAACCGGGAACTTTCCACACTGGGAGAGAATATTAAAAGTGTATCCGGGGGCTGGGCCGATCTTTTAAACGCCTTATTAACCAACGAGCAGGATCTTGCGGCCGACGTCGCACCAACTGTTGGAAGTTTTCAGGATAGGGTAGCTGCAAACAAAATGTTAGGGATGAGTAATATGTCAGCTTGGTTGAGTTCTATATCGCTATTCCCTTCTGCAGCTAATATGAATCTTGAAAGCAAATTGTTTGATACATTTCAGCAAGGTCAATCCGGTTTTGGAGAGAAAGAAGGTAGACTATCTACTATTTTAGGTATCGAAGACGCTAAGCAACGAGCAGAAGAGCTCAATGTATTTCTTGAACAAATGAAATCTGAAAGGAACTCGGATATTGAGCTCGTTAGTATTGGTCCCGGTGGAGAGGCTATCAATAATATTCGCCGGCAAAACTGGAAAGATCTCATCAAGCTTATCGAAGATGCTATTAAAAAGGCGGAAACATTTGATAAAGGCGGCGGTGGTAGTGGAAGCAAAGGTGTAAATGAAGTCACCAAAGCAATTAAAAACCTGGATGAACTAAAGAAAAAATTAGGCACTACCGGATCAATCGAGCAGGAGGTTGAAATCATGATCAAGATAAAAGAGGATGAAGCTGTGGTCGAGCAGTTTTATCAGGACGTTAGAGAGAGATTTGAACAGGCCGTCAACGAGAGCTGGGAAATTCCAATTAACCGAACAGTCGGAGCTGACGGAACAAATTCGAAAATAAATACCCGTGGCGATGCTTCTAAATTGATTGAAGCTCAAACTCAGGATATCAAAGGTCAGCTCCAGCCAATGAAACAACTTACAGAAGAGCAGGTAAAACAAAAGGAAGCTCAATTTGATAAGATAGATGCTCAAAGGACCAGTGAAGAGCAAATGAAGAAGGAAATCGAGGGAATGAAGACCATGACTCAGATTATGTATGAATTGAACTACATCATAGATGATCTGAATCGGAAGGGTATTATTTCCGAGGCCAACTATCATAACTTCGAAAATACAATGATGGTTGCTGAAGGATTCCAAAAGATTGTAACTGGTGATATTGTTGGCGGAGCTGCAACTTGGGTTAGTGCAATTATTTCAAGTTTTGATGATGCCGGTCAAACCATGACTGAATTTTATGAGAATTGGCGCGAAGAGATCGAAACAACCAGAAATTCAATTGAATTGGCTAATGAAACATTAATCAATCTGGGAAGGGGAACTTCGACTGAACATATCGATTTAGCTCACCGGAAGCTTAAGGAAATTGCAGAAGAATCAAATCGCGTTAATGAGCAAACTGCAAATATTAACTATTTCGGTAGTGGCAACTGGGCTACAGAGCTTAATTGGACGCTGAGTAAAAAGCCGTTAACCGAATATGTTCAGGATATACGGGAAGAAGTGGATCAGCTCACACAGAAGCTGCTATATGGTTCCATTTCTGACGATCAAAGGACTGCGATAGAATCCGCTCTTGAATCTGCGAACTCAATGCTTGAGGTAATCGATACAACAATTACCGATTTGACAGGTACTTCTACAAATGAGCTAGCAGATTCAATGGTTGAGGCTTTTATGGCAGGTGAAGATGCTGCCGAAAAATGGGGAGAAACTGTGGACGGTGTTATCAAGGATGTTATTCTTAGACAATTAACAGCTACAGTTCTTGAAGAGCCGATCAATAACGCACTTACTGATTTTGTGGATAACGCTTCCGATGGCATACAGGAGAATGATATTCAAGTTTTCGCGAATGCTCTGAGTGGTATTTTTGAAGCTTCTCAACCGGCTTTTGAAGCTGCTCAGGAGGCTTTAGAGAAATTTGGTATTGATAGCTCAGTGGATTCAGGATATGCCGAACAGGGCCTACAAGGCATATCAAGAAGCATTACCGAAGAAACCGGCTCTTTGTTGGTAGGACAATTCTATTCGATGCGCGAAAGCCAGGTAGAATTAAACGGAACAATGCTCGATCAGCTGGCCATGGCAGAAGAGCAGCTGGAAGTGTTGGAAGACATCCGGGATAATACCTCTTATAATCACAATTTAGCGGACATAAAGCAAGGTATTGATGATCTTAACGCAAATATTAAAACAGGATTGAGCGTTTAGTTTTTTGTTTCCATATACTCACGTTGAAGGGCTGGCCGTGAATGGTTGGCCCTTCTTATTTTTCATAATAGCAGTTATAAGGACAATTGATATTTGTTAAATATCAGATTATTAAAGCTTTGTGAATTTGGCTGAAAAAAAGGTGAGTCATAAAGTATAAATTCAGCCAGTTTGACAGGATTTCAGTGAGTTTTTTGGAGTATAAAACAAATTAGCTTTTTGACCTTTCACCCGGTCCATGTGTAAATCTTCGCCTTTTAAAATTGATAACGGAATACCATTCGGAAAAGCCGGGCAAACATTGAACTCAGTATTGAAGTGATTGCAGTTTATGCAGCTACTTTTTGAGAATTCCAATAGAGTAACACAATCCCTTTTTGTTGGGAACGGATCCGGGCGCTGTTTAAATACGGATTTTGTAACCTGGTATTTTCTTACCTTGAGGTGTGATCGCCGTCCTGAGAAAATATCTTTAGGTATGCCGTTCGGGTAGGCTTTGCAGGTACCTTCCTTAAATGGATTATAATGTAAACATGATTTACAGCTCGGGCGGTCGATCATTACATTTTGCTTAGAAGGATTTCAAGATCGTTTTTAGAGTTGATTCGGTAAACCTCACCTTTAAATTCAATGAATCCTGAAACTTCATGCTCAGATTTATTGAATAATTCCCATGTTTCAACTTCCAGGGCCTTTGCTATTTTGATAATATTCTCAAGCGTGATATTACCCTCCATATAGGAATATAGAGTTTGCCGGTTTATTCCAAGTCGCTTAGCTAAATCTGTCTTTTTTAGTTTCTTCTTTTGTAATATTTTATCTATACAGATGTGCTCTTTTGCAATGGTCTTATTCATTGTTTGAAATTTATTTATGTAATAGCAAAATTATACAGAAATTGTTAAATGTCCTATTGTAATGCTACTTTTTTGTAAAAAATTACTTAAAATGTTTTGTAATAATAAAACTTTACATTAATTTTGAGTTGTAATATTTAAAACTTTACAAAATGGATCTAAGACAAATAGAAGTTAGCAAAGCCAACCTGATAAAATCTATCGGTATAGGTGGGTACCTGATAATGTTTTTGGACCATTTAAAAGCACAGCCTGGATTAAGCCGGGCGGAAGTATTTGATACTTACTACCAGGTTAGAACTGAAACCTTAAAACAATATGCACTAAGAAAATTATTTTTCAAACACTAAAAGTATCAATCAGTACAGATGTTCTCTCAGGTGGGGAGCACTCTCATGTATTGCAACTGGCTGAAAAGTCAAATAGCGGTGAGGATCTCAGCTCGAAAGAGAGCAGCTTTGTAGAATCGATGGCCAGCCGGTCAAATCATTTTGTAAGAAGTTTTTAAACCTTAAATATTAAAATTATGGCAAAAGAGAATGAAACTAAAATCGTTGATGGTAAACTGATTTATAAGGGAAAAGAATACAACCTTGATTCAGTTGAAGAAATAATCGCAGAGGCTGAGAAATACAAATATGTAGTTGACACTGCCTCTCTATCAATCAGTCAAATGATGGCTTATTTGTTAAGACATGAACCTGAGCTTGCAAAAAACTACCATATTATTTTGCCAGCTTCAGATGATTTATGGTGGCTGAATGCACTGTCTCATAACTTATCCGAAACACAGAGATGAGTACAAAAGATTTTGTAACACTAAACGAAATGATTAAGCCTCCCTCGGGAGGTTTTTTTATATCCAAATATTTAACTTTGGTGTATGGTACCTGAAATAAAAAATATGACACCGGAAGAGATACTGGACCACTTTGTCAACGGAAAGGGTGAGGGTGATCTTTATGAGCTGGTACCATTGCTTCCAATTGCCGCCGGTTCGAAACGGAAAGCACGAAGGATCCTTAAACGTATTCGCGACAAAGGGAAAACCCTTCAAGCCTACTATCCGGAATTTGACAACGTGGTACCTGAAGGTAAATATATCGGTGAGATCGAGGACGGAGCGCTGTATCTGGTTTAGTTTTTTGTTGAATGTTTCAAACCTTCCTTGAATTCAAGAAACTTCTGTAATAGCTGTTCTTGTTTGTAAACTACCATATACTGACTTTTTATTGCCGTCTCTAAACTCATTTCATCAATAAATTCATTCTTAATGTTCTGTAACCGATCATATTCATCCTTCTGTCTTTCAATACTTTTATTTAAGAAGGATATGAAACCATCGATAAAGTGCCGAGGTGTAATAAATTTAATGCAGTAACCATCAACATTGAGCAGGAAACCTGTTTGTTGAGAAACTATGTTTTTCGCGTGATACAATGATTTCAATTCTATGTCAGTGCATTGTAGTTCCTTTGCAAATCTGAACTTTACAATTTTAACCAGTTCGTTATAAACAGAGTTGTTTTTGCTCATTTGGGTTGATTTATAGTTTCTCAAAGCTATTGAAAAATTTTGAACCGCTCAGGATATACGAGGAGGAATATCACGAGGGGCCGGCTGTATTGCTGGCATTTTCGTTGATCATTATCTAAACCATGCAGTGATTGATCACGTATAAAAGAATGCTATCACGTATCTACATCACAAATAAGCGAGTCACGCAATAGCGAAGCCTGGTAATTAATGCCGGGCTTTGTTATACTATTGAACTTTAAATGTTGCGTAAATGTTGTGTAATTGTATTGTTAATGTGTTGACAATGTTTTGTAAGTGTTGTAATTTTGTTTTACTATTGCAATCTGATTTAAGCGACAAAAACCAAGTCAATTGTGTTTAATTAAAAATGACCAAGTGATGCAATCAAGAAAAAAAGGCACCGCCAAAGGATCAATATCTTTCGATAATCACAAAATTGATATGAGATTAGATGTGATTACATTCCAGGAAGATGATACAACGATTGTTTATTGCCCTCCATTGGAGGTGTATGGTTATGGTTCGAATGAAGATGAGGCCAGAGAATCTTTTAAAGTATCTGTTGCTGAGTTCTTCCGTTATTGCATTAACAAAAATACTTTGCGTCTTGAGTTAAAGCGTTTAGGTTGGCAATTGAAAAAGAGTAAAACAAAACCAATGGTCCCTCCAACGATAACTGAATTGTTGTCAACAAACGAGAATTTAAGTCGTATATACAATAACTTTGACTTTAGAAAGACAGCGACTAGCGTAGAAATACCTTCTGTTGCCTAATGTCTAAGGGACTTAAAAATATTCCACTAAAAGATTTTAGAAAATTCTTAGAGTATAAAGGATTAAAATGCATAAGAACAAGTGGCGGTCATGAAGTATGGAGCCGCAAAGATTTATTAAGACCTATTATCCTTCAGTCCCACGTTAATCCAATACCAGAATTCATCATTCGAAATAATTTGAGAACCTTGGAGTCAGATAGGAATGAGCTCTCGGAGTTTTTAAAACCCAAAAAGACTAAGAAGAAAAAATAATATGAAGGCCGGACTAAAATCCGGCTTTTTTTATGCCTTTTTCACAAAAATTGTTGATAAACCTTTATGTGTTGCAATTGATTGATTGATAGTTTGTAAGCAAATAACACATTAAACCCCCGACATGTATTCAAATATGTATTTAAAAGAAAAAAGAGCTACAAGTAAAACCTTGTAACTCTCTCATTTTCAAGTAGCGAGAGGCGGGCTTGAACCGCCGACCTCATGATTATGAATCATGCGCTCTAACCAGCTGAGCTACCTCGCCATTTGTTTTTCAAAAATGCGGTGCAAATATAGTATTTATTTTTATTTCGAGTAACCATTTCTGTAAAATTTCAAATTATATTTATTCCGGTATTTTTAACCAGTTGTAAGTTACGTTCTTATTAATTATATTGCCAAAAATCAAACTTATGACTGGTAAAGTAAAGATTAACCTTGAATACATTATTAATTGTTCTCCTAAAGTGCTATATAATAGACTAAGTACAGCTTCGGGTTTAACTGAGTGGTTTGCCGACGATGTTCGTGTGCGTGGAAAACGCTTTACTTTTATTTGGGACGGATCGGAGCAAACGGCTGAAATGACGCTACATAAAGATAACCGGCTTGTTAGATATAATTGGATTGATGAGGAAGAAGAAGCGTATTTCGAGTTTAAAATAACACGCGATGAATTGACCGGCGATGTTTCGCTTTTAATAACTGATTTTGCCGAAGAAGACGAGGTAGATGAAACACGCGGTTTGTGGGATTCGCAGGTGGCTGATTTGAAGCATGTATTGGGTTCGTAAATGACTAAACTTTTGTGCTTGTTAGAAGTGTTGCCGTGTCGATAACGTTTCTTAACCTTTTTTACTTTACTAATTCCTAAAATAACTTAGTTTTGTAAGCGTTTCCAGATTGAAAGAAAGTACATGAAACGTCTACATCTTTTTATTATAAAATCATTTTTGGGGCCATTTTTTATGACCTTTTTTATCGTGCTTTTTGTACTGCTTATGCAGTTTCTGTGGAAGTACGTAGACGATATGGTCGGTAAGGGGCTTGATCTTAAAGTTTTAGCAGAAATGATGTTTTACGCATCGTTTGCTATGTTGCCGCTGGCTTTTCCTTTGGCTATGTTGCTGGCATCAATTATGACTTTTGGTGCATTGGGCGAAAATTACGAGCTGGTAGCTATGAAAGCTTCCGGAATTTCGCTTTTTCGGATAATGCGGCCTTTAATCTTAATTGCTGTTTTAATTACCGGATCTGCTTTTTATTTCTCGAACAACATCTTACCAAAAACAAATCTCAAGTTTTCTACACTGCTTTACAGCGTTAAAAAGCAGCGCCCCGAGTTGGTGTTGCAGGAAGGTGTTTTTACCAACGAAATGGATGGCTACAGCATTAAAGTTGGAAAACGCGATAACGAGACCAAAATGCTTTATGATTTGCTGATTTACGATCATACGAAGAATAAACCAAACGAAAGCGTTACGGTTGCCGATTCCGGTTGGTTGCGAATAACTGAAGATAAAAAGTACATGGTACTGAATTTGTTTAGTGGCGTTACTTACCAGGAGCAGAAATCACAAAGTCGCAATAAAAAGGAAACCTACCCTTATCAGCGAAATAGGTTTGAGGAACAAACAATACGGGTTAAAGTACGGAATTTTGATTTTAACCGTCGCGACGAAAGTATTTTCAAAAACCAATACCGTATGCTTACTATCGATCAGCTAAAAACTGCTGACGACAGTTTAACTGATGATTATTACGAGCGGGTACGGAATTATATGATGCAGATAAATATAACGCCAACCATAACACGGCGAATGTATAACCTCACAGCCAGAACCGATTCGTTGAAACGAGATATTGCAGACCCGAAAGCGGATACGATTTTTGATTTTGATGCCTACTATTCCGGTTTGGATAAGTGGGTGCAGGCTGATATTGCTAAAAGTGCTCTCGACAGAGCGCGAAGCAACATGCAGCAGGTAAATATGTATCAGGGGCAACTATACAATAAAAAGAAGTTACTGAACAAATACCGAATGGAGCGACACCGAAAATTTACATTGTCCATCGCGGTATTAATATTTTTCTTTATCGGTGCACCACTGGGAGCAATTATTCGAAAAGGCGGACTAGGAATGCCTGTAGTTGTGTCAATATTCTTATTCATTTTGTATTACATTGTTTCGATGAGTGGGGAGAAGACGGCACGTGAAGACGTTTGGCAAATGTTTAACGGAATGTGGTTTTCATCATATATTTTCCTCCCGATAGGAGTTTGGTTGACCTATAAAGCTGCTACTGATTCGGCAATTATGACAGCCGAAGCTTACTCAAAGTTTTTTGCCCGCCTGGGACTCGGACGTTTTTTCAAAAAAAAGAATTCAAACGAATAGCTTGGAATGAACATATTGCAGGTAACAAATAAGGTTCCTTTTCCAACCAAGGATGGTGGGGCCATAGCCTGTATGAATTTGACAAAGGGATTTTACGAGTTGGGCAATAAGGTAACCGTGCTGGCAATGAATACCTTAAAGCATCACGTTCGGGCAGATGAAATTCCTGCTGAAATAAAAAAACTTGCCACATTTATATTCGTAGATGTACCGGCAAGAATAAATGCTTTTGAGGCACTTATCAATCTCATCTTCTCGCGGCGGCCTTACAACGCAGTTCGTTTTATCGATCAAAATTTTAGCAAAAACCTGCAACAATTACTTACCGAAAATCAGTTCGATATTATCCAGTTAGAAGGACTTTATGTGTTGCCCTATATTCCTGTAATACGAAAATATTCCGAGGCAACAGTCGTGTACCGTGCTCACAATGTTGAGTTTGAAATTTGGGAACGGGCAGCAAAATTGGCGCACGGATTTAAAAAGTTTTACCTGCAGAATCTTTCAAAACGGATCAGGCGGTTTGAGAAGCAACTGTTAAATACTTATGACTTGCTTGTGCCAATTACAGCGCGCGACGGAGATATACTTGATAAATTGGGAAATAATCAAGACAAACAGGTTTCGCAAACAGGTATCGATTCGTCAAAACTAATTCCAGATTTTTCAACTATCGAATTCCCGTCACTTTTTCATATGGGATCGTTGGAGTGGGCGCCAAACCAGGAAGGTGTTGTATGGTTTATTGAAAATTGCTGGACTGAGATTCATAATAGCTATCCGGATTTGAAGTTTTATGTAGCGGGACGAAATGCCCCACAGTGGCTAATCGACAAATTAAATGTTGAAGGTGTGATTTTTGAAGGGGAAGTTGCGGACGCCTACCAGTTTATGAATTCGAAAGCAGTAATGGTTGTTCCTTTGTTTTCAGGAAGCGGAATGCGTATAAAAATTGTAGAGGGCATGGCGCTTGGAAAAAGTATTGTTTCAACATCAATCGGGGCCGAAGGAATTCATGTAACAAATGGTAAAAATGTTTTAATAGCGAACGATGCGCATGAGTTTATCGATGCCGTTTCTGGATTGATTTCTGATAAAGGATATTTTAAGGAAATTGGAGAAAACGCATCGCTTTTTATCCGGCAGAATTTTGATAATTTAGCAATTACTGAAAAACTAATCGCTTTTTACAAACAATATACTAAATGATTTTAAGCAATTTATTCTGGCTATTTCTATTCATTTTAGTTTATACTTATGTTGGGTATGCGCTGGTTTTGTGGTTTTTTGTTGGACTTAAAAAGCTTTTTAAGAAGAATGAGTTGTTTGCTGCAAACGGCGATTTTGAACCGGAAGTTTGTTTGTTTGTAACAGCATTTAATGAAAAAGATTACATTGATAAGAAAGTGGAAAATGCCTTTTCGCTTGATTACCCAAAAGAGAAAATTCAATATGTGTGGGTCACAGATGGATCGGATGATGGAAGTCCGGAGTTATTAAAAAAAGTGGAGGAGCTGGAAGTTTATCATCAGCCTGAACGACGTGGTAAAATGCATGCCATGAACCGCGGAATGAAGTTTGTAAAAGCGCCAATTGTAATCTTTTCTGATTCGAATACAATTCTTGGAAAACAATCCATTCGCGAGATAGTAAATTGTTTCAGCAATCCGGTGGTTGGCTGCGTGGCAGGGGAGAAGCGCATTGTGCAGAAAGATGAAGAAGCAGCTGCCGGCGCCGGTGAAGGTTTGTACTGGAAAATGGAATCATGGATTAAACGAAAAGACTGGGAATTGAATTCGGCGGTGGGAGCAGTTGGTGAATTATTTGCTGTTCGTTCAGAACTTTTCGAAGATGTGGAGACCGATACGCTGCTTGATGATTTTATTATTTCGTTGCGCATTGCACAGCGCGGTTATAAAATTGCATATGCTCCAAACGCCTATGCCGAAGAAACTGCTTCGTTAAATGTAACAGAAGAATTGAAACGCAAAGTAAGAATTGCTGCCGGAGGAATACAAACCATTGTACGATTAAAAGGATTACTCAATCCGTTCAAAAGTGGAATTTTGAGTTGGCAGTATTTTTCGCATAAAGTATTGCGCTGGGCTTTTGCTCCGCCGGCTTTGTTTCTACTGTTTATTATAAATCTGTTATTGGTAGTAAATACTAACAATTGGAGTACAAGTAATTTTTATGCGCTGGTGCTATATCTGCAGGTTTTGTGTTATACAACTGCTGCTTTTGGGTGGTATTTCGAAAACAAAAAAGTGCGAATGAAAGCATTATTTGTTCCCTACTATTTTGTGATGATAAATTATGCTTCTATTGTAGGTATTATTCGATATGTAAAGGGGCGTCAATCGGTTAACTGGGAAAAATCAAAAAGGGCAGGTTAGCTTATTTGTTTTCTTCCCAAAAGCGTTTTTCTATCAGCTCACTTCGTTTAATGGTTTTTCGTATCCATTCCATTTTTAATTCGTTCTTTTCTGCGTCGCTCAGTTGCCAATCCAGGTTTTTGCTGTCTCTCATGCGCATAGTAAGATGATGCAAAATTATTGCCGCCGAAACTGATATGTTAAAGCTTTCGGTAAAACCATACATCGGTATTTTTAAAAACTCGTCAGCTTCTTGCATAATTGTTTCAGTTATTCCCGGAAGTTCCGATCCGAATACCAGCGCGGTTTTTCCTTTAGTAATATCAAAATCCTGTAATTCCTGATCGTTGGTGTGCGGAGTGGTAGCAACAATACGGTAGCCTTGTTTTTTTAAGGATTGTATTGTATCGAGAGCGTTATGTTCCTGACTATTGTATTTATGTAACGACAGCCATTTTGACGCTCCCATAGCAATTTCTCGGTTTACCTGAAATTCGTTGCGGTCTTCGATAATATGAACATCCTGAATTCCAAAACAATCACATGTACGCAAAACCGCACTTGCATTTTGTTTTTGGTAAATGTCTTCCAAAACAACAGTAATGTGTCGGGTGCGCATATTTAAAGCTTTATTGAAAAGCTCAAGGCGATTAGGGGTAAGATAGCCGGAAAGGTGTTCAAGAAGTTTATTATCCATTTTCGTTCAAGTTTGATCGTGTTAAATAAAAAAGGGAAGCATTTGGCTTCCCTTTAATCAGTTTTTTTACCTACTCGTATAGTTACGATACAGCGTCAGCTAATTCTGCACCAGCTTTAAATTTTACAACTTTTTTTGCTGGGATAGTAATTTCTTTTCCTGTTTGAGGATTTCTACCAGTTCTGGCACCACGTTCTGAAACAGAGAAAGAACCGAATCCGATAAGAGCAACACGGTCTCCTGCTTTAAGTGCATCAGTAGTAGCACCTACAAATGCATCAAGAGCTTTTTTAGCATCAGCTTTACTAAGGCCTGCTTTTTCGGCCATCGCATCAAGTAATTGAGCTTTGTTCATAAGGCAAAATTTTAAATAATTAATTAAGTGATTGAAAATAAATAACTTAGTTCTATGTACTTTGTGTCGAATATTCTGAATCTATATACTTTTTCAAGGGTTAAAATTCGTCAAACATTCAGTAAAATCAAGCGTTTCAGAGAACTTTTTTAAGTTTTAGCTAAATTCATAAATATATTTCAAAAACCCAAACACTAACCTCCTTTTTTTTTAAGTAATTTCTGAAAATTTTGTCAGAAAGTGTTTTGTACTTTAAAAAATTAATCTACTTTTGCACCGCATCTGGAGAGATGGCAGAGTGGTCGAATGCGGCGGTCTTGAAAACCGTTGTACCGCGAGGTACCGGGGGTTCGAATCCCTCTCTCTCCGCAGAAATCCATCGAAGTTTTTCGATGGATTTTTTTTTGCTCTAATTTGTTGATAACTTTCTTGCAGTTACACTTTTTAAGTTGCTCTTTTTTAATGTAATATGGTGGCCAAAGGCATGTGTTCGCAACTTCTCGCCAAGCTTATGTTATATAAAATTCATTTTTAAACCGTAAAATGAGCGGGAAAAGCAAAAACTGCTTTCTTTTTTGTTCGCTTGTACAATCTTATTTGGTTTTAATTGTAAACGAAAAAAAGATGTAGAAAAGTTCGTTTCACTGATTGCTGGTAAATTAAATAATTTCTTTCGCCGGCTTAGGTAATTTGAATTGAATTACTATATTTGCACTCGCAAAATGAAACACGGGTGTAGCTCAGTTGGCAGAGCACTGGTCTCCAAAACCAGGTGTCGGGAGTTCGAGTCTCTCCTCCCGTGCGAAAGCACAAAGGTCTTACTTTAGTAAGGCCTTTTTTATTGAATTAATTTCCTGTGGAAAATATTTAATCTTCAGCTTTTAAGTGTTATTTTCACAGCAAATTCGAGCCAATGCAAATCGACGTTTTTATTCCATGTTTTATCGATCAGTTTTATCCTGAAACTGCAGCAAGTTTTGTAACCCTGCTTGAAAAAGCTGGATGCGATGTAAAATACAATCCAAAACAAACCTGTTGCGGGCAACCGGCTTTTAACAGCGGGTATTGGAACGAGGCAAAAACCGTGGCAACAAAATTTTTAGATGATTTTGAATTGGCAAACCTGGTTGTTGCACCTTCAGCTTCGTGTACTGGCTTTATCCGTAACTATTATCACAAATTATTTGAAGATGATAAAGAGTTGCTTAGAAAGACGAATAAGACCCGGAAAAAGGTATTTGAATTTACCGACTTTCTGGTGAATCATTTAAAGGTGACTGATGTTGGGGCAACGTTTAATCATAAAGTTACTTTTCATGATTCGTGTGCCGGTTTGCGTGAATACGGAATTAAAGAGGAGCCACGAAAATTGCTAAGCGAAGTGAGAGGTCTTGAGCTGATTGAAATGGAAAACCTTGAAACCTGCTGTGGATTTGGAGGAACGTTTGCCGCAAAATTTCATCATATTTCAACGGCAATGACCGAACAAAAAGTGGAAAATGCATTAAAAACCGGTGCAGAATATATCGTATCTACCGAAGCTTCGTGTTTGATGAATATGGATGCTTACATTAAAAAACAGAAACTCCCAATAAAAACCATTCATCTGGTAGATGTACTGGCAGCCAGGAGCTAACGGCTCGCTACTTCTTTAAAACATCTGCATACCATGTAATTTTTTATAGCGTCCGCCAAGTTCCATTAATTCGTCGTGTGTGCCTTGTTCCACAATTTTTCCTTCGTGTAACACACAAATTAAATTGGCATGTTTAATGGTAGATAAACGGTGTGCAATTACCAGCGATGTGCGGTTTTTCATCAGGTTTTCCAGTGCTTCCTGCACCAGTTTCTCCGATTCGGTGTCCAAAGCTGAAGTGGCTTCGTCCAAAATCAGAATTGGCGGATTTCGTAAAATGGCACGTGCAATAGAAAGACGTTGCTTTTGTCCGCCTGAAAGTTTATCGCCACGGTCGCCAATTATAGTGTCGTAGCCGTTTTCAGTTCCCAGTATAAAATCGTGCGCATTGGCAATTTTAGCCGCTTGAATTACTGCTTCGTCGCTTACATTGTCAATACCAAAAGCAATGTTATTTCGTATGGTGTCGTTAAATAAAATGGGCTCCTGGTTAACGTTTCCAATTAGGTTTCGTAACGATTTAAGTTTCAGGTCGCGAATATCAATTCCATCCACTTCAATATTTCCTGAAGTAATATCCCAAAAACGCGGAAGCAAATCAACCATGGTGGTTTTTCCGCTACCCGACGAGCCAACCAGTGCAACGGTTGTTCCTTTCGGAATGTTTAGACTTACCTCTGAAAGTACCTCTGCTTTGTCGTAAGCAAAAGTTACATTTTTGTATACAATATCTTTTTCGAACGACTCGATGTCTTTGGCGTCTTTCTTATCAACGATGGTTACTTCTGCGGCAAGAACATGATCAATACGTTGCATCGATGCCAGTCCTTTTTCAACGCTGTAAAGTGCTGTCGAGAATGCTTTTGCCGGGTTGATGATTCCATAGAAAAATACCATGTATCCGATAAACTCGGATGCAGTTAGCGATGAATTGCTTCCTCCGAGAATAATCCGTCCACCATACCACAAAACGATAACAATTACAATGGTGCCCAGAAATTCGCTGGCTGGGTGAGCCAAGTGACGACGCCACATCAGGCGGTTCATTATCAGACGGTAGTTCTGGTTTTCAGTCTGAAAACGTCCGATGGCTTTTTCTTCGGCATTAAACGATTTGATAATCCGCAATCCCGAAAGATCTTCTTCTATAATCGACAATATTTCGCCCAGTTTATTTTGCCCTTTGGTCGATACGCGTTTCAGACTACGGCCAATTCGCCCGATAATTAAACCGGTAACAGGCAGCATAACAAATACAAACAAAGTTAGCGACCAGCTCATGTAAATCATCACGCCCAGAAAGACGATAATCAGAATAGGGTTTTTTATCATCATTCCCAGCGAGTTGGCAACCGAGTTTTCCACTTCCTGCACATCGCTGGTTATTCGCGCCATAATATCGCCTTTTCGTTCTTCCGAAAAATAGCCGAGAGGCAGTCCAATTATTTTCTTGTAAATAAGCGAGCGGATATCATAAACAACGCCGTTACGCAAGGCAATAAGTACAAAATCGGCCAGGTAAGTAAAACCAACTTTAAATAGGGTGGCTATTACCAAAATTAAACCAATAAGTAGTAACGCATCTTGCTGGCCGTGTTCAATAATAAACGAACTGATGTAATAGTTTACGTTATTGGTTATTGAATCGGCAGTAAATGCCCATTCCACTTTTTCGGTTACCAGTTCTTTTGTCTGGAACAAAATGTCGAGTGCCGGAATAAGCATGGCAAACGAAAAGGTTCCGAAAAGTGCACCTAAAATATTGTATATAATGTTCATGACGACTTTCCACCGGTAAGGCGGAACAAATCGTTTCATGAGTTTAAAGAAGTCTTTCATATGTAGAAGACGGAAGTTTGAAGACGGAAGACTGAAGTTGTCTTGCCGTCCTCATTATAATTTTATTAAAATATGCCGGTATAGTTCTGTGGCGTAATTGCTTTTAACTCTTCTTTTACAGCATCACTAATGGCTAAACCATCAACAAAATTGTGTATTGCCTCCTTGTTGATCACTTCGTTTTTGCGGGTCAGATCTTTCAAAGCCTCATAAGGATTTGGGAAAAATTCGCGGCGCAAAATCGTTTGAATGGCTTCGGCAACCACGGCCCAGTTGTTTTCAAGATCCTTTTCAATTGCTGCAGTATTGATCAATATTTTGTTCAAACCTTTCAAGGTAGATTTGATGGCAATTAAAGTATGACCAAACGGAACACCGATAAATCGGGTAACGGTTGAATCGGTAAGGTCGCGCTGCAAACGTGAAACCGGAAGTTTTTGTGCCAGTTGCTCAAAACCTGCATTGGCAATGCCAATGTTTCCTTCCGAGTTCTCAAAATCGATCGGATTAACCTTGTGCGGCATAGTTGATGAACCTACTTCGCCCTTTTTAATTTTCTGCTTGAAGTAATTCATCGAAATATATGTCCAGATGTCGCGGTCAAGATCGAGGATGATATTGTTGATGCGTTTCAATCCATCAAAAATGGCACTGTGATTATCGTAGTGCGAAATTTGAGTAGTAAACTGTGAACGGTTCAATCCCAATTTATCTTTCAGGAACTTGTTGGCAAAATTTTCCCAGTTAATATCGGGATAAGCTACGAGGTGTGCATTAAAATTACCGGTAGCTCCGCCAAATTTTGCGTCGATGGCAATTGATTTTAACTGGACAAGCTGCACCATAATCCGCTCTAAAAATACCTTGATTTCTTTACCAACTTTTGTTGGCGATGCCGGTTGTCCGTGGGTCTTAGCCAACATCGGAATATCTTTCCATTCAGTTGCCATTGTCAGCAGTTTTTCAATCAGCTCTTGCAATAATGGGTAATATTCTTCTTCCAAAGCATCTTGTATCGATTTTGGAATTGCAGTGTTGTTGGCATCCTGAGAAGTAAGCGCAAAGTGAATAAATTCTTTGTATTTGCCCAATCCCAGTTTGTCAAACTCGTCTTTTATAAAATACTCAACAGCTTTTACATCGTGGTTCGTTACGCTTTCGATTCCTTTAATGCGCAGTGCATCTTCAAGCGAAAAGTTTTTATGAAGCTCACGAAGTTTGTCCAGTTTATCAGCAGGGATATCAGCAAGTTGTGGCAAAGGAATTTCGCACAAGGCGATAAAATATTCTACCTCAGTAAACAAGCGGTATTTTATCAGGGCGAATTCGCTAAAGTATTTTCCCAATCCTTCTACTTTGTTACTGTACCTGCCGTCAACCGGCGAAATTGCTGTTAATGTATTAAGTTCCATTGTCATTACTTAGAATTAAGCTGCAAATTTATAAAATTAAGCGGACTAGCTATTTGGCAGCCGAACGAATTTAATATTCTTTAACCGCAGCGCCGGTTTGTGAATGGATTAAATACCGAACATGAGTTTTCTGCTTTGCTTATTCGGACATAATACCGATTAGAAATCAGAATAAGGTTTTGATTCATGGATTCTCAAAACCTTTTTGATTTTCTATCGGCATTAACCATTGTAATTCCATCGTTTCGCTAAAGGCTCACAATGCAAAACAATTGGTATAAATTGTAATTTGTTTTTTGTATTTTGGAACTTGAAAAAAATCAATGCCATGAAGCTGAAAAATTTCTGGATTTTGTTATTTGTACTCGCCACTTTAGCTGCATTTGCACAAGAGGCCAACAAGAAAAAAGTGTTTCTACTGAATATCAAATCCGAAATTACTCCGGCCACACGACGCCAGGTGAGCCAGGCTTTTGCAGAAGCCGATTCGGTAAAAGCCGATGTTTTTCTTATACATATGAATACTTATGGCGGCACTGTTGTTGATGCCGACTCAATACGTACACGAATTCTGCAAAGTAAAATCCCGGTTTATGTGTTTATCGACAATAACGCGGCGTCGGCAGGTGCTTTAATATCCATTGCCTGCGACGGAATTTACATGCGTCCGGGAGGTAGTATCGGTGCGGCAACCGTGGTCAATCAAACCGGCGAGGCAATGCCCGATAAATACCAGAGTTACATGCGATCAACTATGCGGGCAACTGCCGAAGCGCATGGAAAAGATACCACGATCACAGCTAGCGGAGATACAATTGTCGATTGGTTTCGCGATCCGAAAATTGCAGAGGCAATGGTCGACGAGCGCATTTTTGTAGAAGGTGTTTCGGATTCAGGAAAGGTACTTACGTTTACACCATCTGAAGCGATTGAGAATGGTTTTTGCGAAGGAATTGCCGAAACCGTTAACGAGGTGTTGCAACAAGTAGGAATTGATGATTATGAGTTGTTTGAATACGAGCCAACATTTATTGAAAAGATCATCGGGTTCCTGGTGCATCCAATGGTTTCCGGATTATTGATAATGGCCATAGTTGGTGGTATTTATTTCGAGATGCAATCACCGGGAATCGGATTCCCGCTGGGAATAGCCATTCTTGCCGCTTTACTTTATTTCATGCCGCTTTATCTCGAAGGGCTGGCCGAACATTGGGAAATTGCCCTGTTTATTGTCGGGCTGATACTTATTGCGGTGGAAATATTTGTGATTCCGGGCTTTGGAGTTGCCGGAGCCCTGGGAATAACTTTTGTTTTTATTGGGCTGGTTTTGAGCCTTATCGATAATGTAAACTTCGATTTTGAAGGCGTGCAAATGGAAGGAGTTGGAAAGGTAATTGCCACAGTCGTGATCGGTATTTTTGGTGGCTTTGTGCTGGCACTTTACCTCGGAAAACGTATGTTTACTGCTGAGCACGGACTATTTAAAAACTTTGCGTTAAACACAGTACAACATGTAGATGAAGGTTTTGTGAGCATTAACACCACACTTTTTGCATTGAAAGGAAAGAAAGGATTTGCCCAAACCGTTTTACGTCCCGGAGGAAAAATCAATATCAATGGTGAAGTTTATGATGCAGTTGCCGTTAACGGATTTATTGAAAAGGACGAAAAAATAGTGGTGACAAAAGTGGAGGCTACTCAGCTTTATGTGGAGTTGGATGAGGAATAGATTTTTAGTAATTGTTTTTATAAATACCCCATTTTATCAGCCAGGTAAGTTAATAGCAAACACAAACCAAATGATATACATGGCGCAATTATCCACATGGTGAAAAACCGTTTTACCTGTGTTCTTTTGAATATATTTTTAGTGCCAAGTTTTGCTACACCAATTCCCAGAATAGCAGCAACATTTAATTGAACCAGCGAAGTTGGAACTCCCTTTGTTAACGAAGCAAAAAGTAAAAGGCTGGCAGAAATAAAGGCAATTATAACCGCTTCGAACTTGCCAAAAAGCACAATCTCTTTTCCGGTATTCTTAACTATTTTATGTCCGAATATCGAGCTGCCAATTCCAAAGCTGGGCGCTATAATCAGTGTCGACAATAGCATTATCAGTATAAAATTATTATCGGCTGAGATCTCCAGTTCATTTGCTGTCATCATCGCAATCGGGCCGGCAGCATTGGCCACATTATTGGCCCCAATAGCAAAGGCAACATATAGCGACATTAACACTAAAATGGTATTGTAAACCGGTTTTAAGTTTTCGTTTTGCGCACGCGGCATCGTTAAGCCTCTTCGTCGCATAGGCTTATAAACATATTTTCCGATAAAAAGACTGAGAAAAAATGATGCAACAGGAAGGATGAACCAGGTCGGAATAATCTCTACAAATAGTTTTTGCGTATTCAGATCGTTAAAATAAAGTGCCGGTGCAGTAACCGCTAAAACCGTTGCCTGGCTGGTTGATTGGGGAATTCCGGCAAGGTTGGCAATGACCAGCGAAAATGCAATGGAGAAAAGAATGATCGATACCAGAGTAAACGACATCAATTCCGGGTTAAGTAGTCCTTTCCCCATGGTTGACGCTGTACCTTTTCCGGCTAGAATGGCTCCCAGAAAAACCATTATTCCGAATAATCCGGGGATTAAACTTTTCCTGATTACATTGGCTCCGTAGGCAGCCGAAAAAGCCGGTGCAGTACCACTTCCACCCATTGTCATAGCTAAAACCATAGCTATGATATAAGGTATCAACAGCTGATTAAAAATCGGTGACATGTTAATAGTATTAGTTGCTAATCTTTAATTCAAAATCCGTTGCAGATTTCGATGATCGTCAGCAAAGACAAAGCATGGCGGTCAGGAAAAGAGCGGCGGTTAAGGTTTATTTAATGGCCGCAATTTAATATAAATCTTCTTACTGTGTTCATTTCTTTGATGATGGAGCTTAAATGTTTCCTAAAAAGTCAATCTATCAGGCGATAAAACATAATCTCTTCAGTATCGTCGGGAAGAGTGAGGTGTTTGGTAAAACGCAGTCCAAGTCTTTCCAATAGCCGTTGCGAGCGCAAGTTATACTTTGCTGTTATGGCGGTTATATTTTTGATTTTAAATTCTTCGATACCTACATTTTTAAGTTTTTCTGCGGCTTCAAAAGCATAACCGTGGCCTTCAAATTCCGGAAGAAAGGCAAAACCAATGTCTATGCCTTCCAGTCCGTCGCGGTCAAAAAGTCCACAAGTTCCCATCTTAGCGTTGTCAGTTTTTCTGATGACTACATAGTTTCCATAGCCTTCTTTTTTTAGTTGAGGGTACATTTTCTCGCGGATGTAAACACGTGCTTCTTCTTCTGAATAAACACCACGATCTCCAATGAACTGTTGCCACTTTTCAGAGTTTAATAATTGGTAGATAAACCGGGCATCTTTTTCCTCGCATGGACGAAGAATTAAACGGGGAGTTTCAAAAGTTTGGTAGCTGTTGCCATCAATAATAACCGACATAATTTGTGTTTTTGTAAAGAAACAAAATTATGTCGGAATTAGGAGGGGAGAGCCAGGTTCTTAACTCAACTTTTCCTTAAAAAAGTCTATTGTTCTGCTCCAGGCTAGTTTTGCTGCAGCTTCATCATATCGGGGAGTGGTGTCATTATGGAAACCGTGGTTTACTCCCGGATACATGTGTGCCGTGTATTCTTTGTTGTATTTTTTTAGAGCCGCTTCATAGGCAGGCCATCCCTCGTTAACGCGTGTGTCCAGTTCGGCATAATGCAACAGAAGCGGTGCTTCAATTTGTTTGGTTTGCTCTTCCGATGGCTGACCACCATAAAATGGCACAGCAGCTTTTAAATCAGAAACTTCAACCGCCATCATATTCGATATCCAGCCGCCGAAACAAAAACCAACCACGCCAATATTGCCATCGCATTCCGGGTGAGATTTCAGGGTTTCGAAAGCAGCAATAAAGTCTTGCAGCATTTCATCTCTGTCGCGTTCGCGTTGCATGGTCCGGCCATCGTCGTCGTTTCCTGGATAACCTCCAAGTGGGCTAAGTGCATCGGGCGCAACCGAAATAAATCCGGCCAAAGCTGCCCGTCGGCCAACATCTGCAATGTGTGGGTTTAATCCGCGGTTCTCGTGCACAACAACAATTCCGGGAAGTTTTTTAGAGTTTCCTGCCGGTCTTGATAACTGAGCGCTGATTTTACCTCCACCTTTGGGCGATTTATACTCGATAGTTTCTGTTTTTAATCGAGCGTAGTCTGCTTTAATCTGAATTTTATCCTGGTAGTTGGGCATAATAAAACTCATAAGCGACGAAACGGTTAAACCCCCAACGGCATAGGCCGAAAGTCGTTCAACAAACTTTCTGCGATCGATTCGGTTGTGAGCATAGTCATCGTAAAGGTCGAAAACCTCCTGGCTAATTTGTTCTTTCTTTATTGATTTCATTGTTAGATATTTATATTGAAATAACTAATGAAGTTTCCACTTTGTTCAAAATCGTTTTATGGTTCTTGAAGCACCGGATAACTTTTAAGTTTCAATAAAATGTTAGCAAAATGACTTACATCAAACGAGAGGAAATATCTATTCGGAAATAAATCTATTTTTGCCGCATCAAAAAAAGAAAAACGGGATGAGTACAAAGGTAGTTTTAGGAACAAAGTTTTCGCCGACAGCAACAAAGGTCGTATTGCTGGGATCGGGTGAATTGGGAAAAGAAGTAGTAATCGAATTTCAGCGTTACGGCGTGGAAGTGATAGCCGTTGACAGCTACGAAAATGCGCCTGCCATGCAGGTTGCCGATCGTTATTATGTAGCTTCAATGTTGGACGGCGATCGTTTGGCTGAAATTATCAGAACCGAAAAGCCGGATTATATCATCCCTGAAGTGGAAGCTATTGCTACCGACAAATTGTTGGAGCTGGAAAAGGAAGGTTTTCATGTCATCCCAACAGCAAATGCTACGCGACTGACCATGAACCGCGAAGGCATCAGAACTTTGGCTGCCGAAGAATTGGGGCTTTCAACATCGCCCTACAAATTTGCCGGAACAAAAGAAGAGTTTGAAGCGGCGATTGCAGAAATTGGATTTCCTTGTGTGGTGAAACCGATCATGAGTTCATCGGGCAAAGGACAGAGCGTTGTAAAAAGTTCTGCCGATATTGATTACGCGTGGAATTACGCCATGGAAGGTGCCCGCGGAAACAGCGACCGTGTAATTGTTGAAGGGTTTGTTGATTTTGATTATGAAATTACCTTGCTAACGATCAGTCACGTTGGAGGAGTATCATTCTGTGAACCTATCGGTCACCGTCAGGAAGGTGGCGATTACCAGGAGTCGTGGCAACCACAAGCCATGTCGGAAAAGGCATTGGCAGAAGCACAACACATTGCCAAAACTGTTGTGGAAGCACTTGGTGGTCGCGGTTTATTCGGCGTAGAATTCTTTGTGAAAAACGATACGGTTTATTTCAGCGAACTTTCGCCACGTCCACACGATACCGGAATGGTAACAATGATTTCGCAGGATTTAAGTGAATTTGCCTTGCATGTGCGAGCAATTCTTGGTTTACCCATTCCAAACATCAAATTTCACGGGCCATCGGCAAGTAGCGTGATTATGGTTAAAGGAGAATCGAAACAAGTGGCTTTCTCTAACCTGACCGAAGTTTTGAGGGAGCCGGATACTCAATTGCGTTTATTTGGAAAGCCGGAAGTTAGAGGCGAGCGCCGCATGGGAGTTTGTTTGGCTCGAGCTAACTCAGTAGAAGAAGCCCGTGAAAAAGCCAATAAGGCAAGTAGCTCAGTTGTTGTTCAGTTGTAAAACGAACTCAGAATAAATAAAAGAAAAACCGGCTTTGAGGAACAGAGCCGGTTTTTTAATGGTTTAGATTAAAGTCTGCCTTTTCTATTTTGTATCACGATAAATTTGTTGCAAGTCTTTAGCTTTCGATAGCGGAACCAGCTTAAATTCATAGCTGTACGCTTTCTCCAATAAACGGTATTTGTCAATTGGACGGGCATTGATCGACCACGAATCGTTACCGCCAACACCGGCCATTTTGTAGCTGATATTCAAAGTTAAGGCATCAGCTTTTACCAGTTCTGTTGGGTGCTGAGCTTCATAAATATCCTCGGCAGTGTATGGCCAAACCGATGTTTGTAGTGGAGTTTCGCCAAGCACCATCAATCCTGAGTTATTATTGGTAAGTGCCAGCCAGCGCACACAGGTGTGGTTACTGCTTTCCTGAGGTTTTGTGTAGTTGTAATAGAAATCATCTACACTTCCGTTGTAAATAGCTACATCAGCACCACCATTTCTGTCCGAGTAATTTTCAAATGGACCTTTGCCATAAAAGCTCATTTGTTGCAGATCAGTTGACACACCCATATTCATTCCTACACGGATTGGTTCAGGCATTTCTTCAGGAATCGACAGGTCAAATTTTACATCCACAGTTCCATCGTTGGCAAAAGTATAGTTCAATTTTAAGTTCAACTCCTTGTAAACTAATTCCACCGAAATGCTGGCTGAAGAAGCATCAGCATTCATCTCAGTTAAGCTTAGCATTTCGGGCAGATCTTTCCAAATAGCAATGCGTTGTTGTGCCCTCCAGCCGCGTTCGTCATTGTCGGTTAATGGCCTCCAGAAATAAGGTTTTAGTGCAGTTGTAATCACTTGCTTATCCCCCGTTTCATAAGCCTCGATCAATCCACTTTTTTTGCCGATGCTAGCTTTGAAATTTTTGCCGCTTACCACAATTTGCTCGTCCGTTTCGTCGAAAGTGATATTGTCGGAATCCAATTCTTTTGCAGTAGCTTCTGCTTTCACTGGAAGTTTGAATTGTTGTTTAGCCAGTTCATGACCTGTTTTTGCCCAGTTCTTATCATCTTTCAATTGAACACTGATACGCGACCAGTACTCTGCATTTACTTTTGGATTTAAGTCCTCAAACGGAATCTCAACAACTTTGCTGGCTCCCGGATTCAGGCTTAGACCTTCTATAACTCCTGATTGAATTTCTGTTGCATCTTCACTTAAAGTCCAGCTAACACTGTACTCGTTAAGGTTCGTAAAATTAAAACGACTGAGCATTCGAACTAAGCCGTTTTTCAGATCAACAGCGGTAATTTGTACCGGCTGCATTACATATTTGGCTTCCCAGGTTTGTGGTTTTGGTGTGCGGTCAGATGCAATTACTCCATTCATACAGAAATTATTATCGTTTGGCTGGTCACCAAAGTCTCCACCATAGGCAAAAAATTCTTTTCCATTTTCATCGGTTGTCAGCACTCCCTGATCGATCCAGTCCCAGATAAAACCACCAATCAGGTTTGGGTAGCTGTGCATCAAATCCCAGTATTCCTGGAAATTACCCAGCGAGTTACCCATCGCATGCGCATATTCGCATTCCATAATCGGGCGACTGATATATGGACTTTTGGCCAGTGCTTCCAAATCTTCCAGGTTGGCGTACATTCGGCTGATCACATCAACCCAAAGCGGATCGGTAGGGTTAGCAGTTCTTCCTTTTTTTCTGAATTCTTCCGAACCATATGCTGTGTAATCCGGGTGCTCCGGTTGTCCCTGTGCGCCTTCGTAATGGATAAATCGTGTAGGATCAAATTCTTTCACCCAGCCGGCAGCACCGGCGTGGTTTGGTCCTGATCCCGACTCGTTACCGAGCGACCAACCAATAATTGACGGGTGGTTTTTATCGCGCTCCACCATACGAACCACACGGTCCTGAAATGCCATGTGCCATTCCGACTGGTTAGTTAGGTAGCCCATTAAACCATGTGTTTCAATATTGGCTTCGTCGAGCACATAAATTCCGTACTTATCGCACATATCGTAGAAATACGGATCGTTAGGGTAGTGGCTTGTGCGAACCGCATTAAAATTGAAACGTTTCATCAGCAACACATCGTTCTCCATGTCTTCGCGGGTAACCGATTTACCACGTTTGTGGTCGTGATCGTGGCGATTAACACCATACAATTTTATGGATTTTCCGTTTACATAAAGCTGCCCGTTTTTTGTCTCTATTTCGCGGAAACCGATTTTTGCAGAACGAGCCTCAACAACATTTCCAGCCGCATCTTTTAATGAAAGCACGACGGTATAAAGTGTTGGTTTTTCAGCCGACCACAATTCCGGACTGGTGATTTTTTCTTCCAGCAAACCAAAATACACATTGTCGCGTTGCGGATATGCTTCGTAAATAATGGCGTTTACACCTTTGGTAATTGGCTCTGTTAAAACCTTGTTGTTTTGCGGGCAGTACAATTCCGCTTCCAGTGTCCATCCTTTTGTGTCAACATCGGCTCCGCGTGTGATTGTTGGTCGTATTTGTAGCAACGCATCCTGGTAGTTGGCATCCAACCGGGTGCGGATAAAAAAGTCTTCAATAGCCACTTTCGGTTGCGCCATAACTATCACTTCACGGTGAATACCGCTCATGCGCCAGTGGTCCTGGTCTTCCAGGTAACTTCCATCGCACCAGCGGAAAACCTGCACGGCAACTTTATTTTCGCCAGGCTGTACAAATTCAGTGATATCAAATTCAGCCGGTAAACGGCTGTCCTGGCTGTAACCCACTTTTTGCTCGTTTACATAAACAAACATCGCAGAACTTACGCCGCCAAAATGCAATACAATTTTTTTGTCATTCCAATCTTCCGGAATGGTAAACGAACGAACGTACGAGCCAACCGGATTATCGCGTGTAATAAAAGGTGGTTCTGGAACCAATTTTGAAGCTACTTCAGTATAAAACCGACGATAGAGCTCTTCCGTTGAAAGTCCTTCCGGCACATCATAATTTTTTTTGTACCACGCTATCGGGTCTTCCTGCGCCTCAGCGGGTAGTTGCGGGCGGAAAGGGTAGCCGGCATTTACATAAATTGGTGTGCCGTAGCCTTCCATTTCCCAGTTCGACGGAACTTCAATGTCATCCCAGCCCGAAACATCTTGCTTATAGAAATCCTGCGGGCGGTCTTCCGACTTTTCCACAAAATTGAACTTCCACGTCCCGTTCAACGAAATCATTCTTGAAGTCTGGCGATCACATTTTAGGGCATCGTCAGCAGATTTGTAGGAGTAAGAAGTGGCTCTTCCGGGAAGTTTATTTTTTGCAATGTAAGCAGGATCTTCCCAAATATTATTTTGGGCAGACAGGGTGCTCGCAAATAAGCATAACACCAGAATGATCAGTTTATTCATTTTAACAGTTTTAATTCGTTATCACTATTCAGGACGATAAAAAACAGGTTTACACCTATAATTTTTTGATGATTTGGGCGCTTGTTCGAAGATGTATCGGTTATTTGAAAATGCGGCGTTCATTCAACGCGTCGCGGTATTTTTTTGCATTCCGGTTATGCTGACTCAGCGTTCGTGCAAAATTGTGGTAACCCGAAAAATCTTCGCGGGCACACATATAAAGGTAGTTGTGATCCTCGTAATTCAGCACGGCATCAATCGAGGTGATTTCAGGAAAACATATTGGCCCCGGTGGCAAACCCGCGTATTTGTAGGTGTTATATGGCGAATCGATTTCGAGATGTTTGTTCAAAACCCGTTTGATGGAGTAATCGCCTACTGCATATTTTATGGTAGGATCAGCTTGTAAAGCAATTCCTTTATTCAGGCGGTTGATATACAAACCGGCAACGGTTTTTAGTTCGTCGGGTTTTATGGTTTCCGACTGAACGATGGAGGCCAGTGTTACAACCTGTTGCGGCGTTAATCCCATTTTAGCAGCTTGTTTTGTGCGGGTGTCGTTCCAAAAGCGGTCGTACTCTGTTTTCATACGCTCGGCAAATTCTTCAGCCGATGTGGTCCAGTACATTTCATATGTGTTTGGAATAAACATTGCCCGGAAGTTTTCGTCAGTAAACCCCCAGTCTTTTATTTGCTGTTCATTAGAAAACAGATTCAGGATCGAAACCGAATCGGCTTTGATGTATTTGCTTACTTTTCCCGCTAGCTCTTCTTTAAAACGAACATTGTTAAAGGTAATATCAACCGGCGACTGCGCACCGCTACGAAGCATATTCACCAGCTCGTTGGTGTTCATTCCTTTTTTAAGTTCGTATCGTCCGGGACGCATGTAGTCGGCATATTTTTTCTTTTTAGCCACCCATTTAAAGGCTTTCATGTTGGTTAAAACCTCGTTGGTTTCAAGTTTCTCGCTAATACTTTTAATATCATCATCTTCGGTAACGAGAATTACATAATCACTTTTCACATTTTCTTCGAAAATATAACGGTAAAGCTGATATCCCCGCGCTCCGACAATGATAAAGGCAATGGCAAAAAATATTATAATGAATTTTCCAACTCGAGGGAAAGTCATGGCACGGCTTTTCTGATCAATCGACATAGTTCTAATTTGAATTCAGCATCAAAGATAAAATTCTTTCAGATAGGAGAAGAAGATTGATTTAAAGATTGAAGAAGATTGATTTAAAGAATGAGTGAGATTGAAGTTTCTGCTCATTTATGCATTTTAGCATTGAAGCATTTCGGCATTCAGGCCCTCTGGCTTTCAGTCCCTCAATCCCGGGTCTTCTCCTAACATTCCCTTAACCCAAGTTCTAAATAAGGGCAGTAGAAAATTATTTTATACGCCATCAGCCTAAATTGACTAATTTTGTGCGTGTTTTGAAAAAATTGATATAAAACTGAAAATTATGCTACAAGTAAATCTTGCAGAAGATATTTATTATTTGGGATTTAACGACCGTCGTACTCACTTGTTCGAGAACATTTGGCCAATCCCGCACGGGGTTTCGTATAACAGTTATTTGATTGTTGATGAAAAAATTGCACTGGTTGACACCGTTGAGCGTGCTTTTATCGACGATTACCTCGATGCTATTGAAGAGATTATTGGCGACCGCGAGGTGGATTACCTGATCATTAACCACATGGAACCCGATCACTCGGGAGCTTTAAAAGCGATTGTTCACCGTTACCCGAATATTACGCTTGTAGGAAATAAAAAGACTTTTGGTTTTGTGGAATCATATTACATGAAACCGGTAAATGTGCATTTGGTACACGACGATCATGTGCTCGACCTGGGAAAACACAAACTGCAATTCCAGATGATTCCGATGGTACACTGGCCCGAAACGATGGTTACTTACGAAGAAACCAACAAAATTCTGTTCTCGGGCGATGCTTTTGGTAGCTACGGAACAATGGACGGTGGTATTTTCGACGATGAGATCAACCTTGATTTCTACGAAGTGGAAGTGATGCGTTACTTCACCAATATCGTTGGAAAATATTGTCCGCATACACAGCGCGCCATTAAAAAACTAGCGGGTCTGGATATTAAAATGATTGCGGCAACACACGGTCCAATATGGAGAAGTAACCTGGATTGGATTTTGAAACGCTACAATAAATGGAGTTCGTACGATTTGGATCGCGGAGTGGTTATCGTTTACGGATCGATGTACGGAAATACCAAAAAAATGGCCGAAACCATTGCTCGTCAGATTGCAGTTCGTGGTATTAAAAACATTCGTGTTTATGATGCTTCAAAAACGCACTCGTCGTACATTATCAACGACATTTTTAAATACAAAGGATTTATTGTGGGAAGCGCAGCATATAACAATGCGATGTTCCCGAATGTGGAAACACTGCTTACAACCATTGAACACATGGCGCCAAAAGATCACCTGCTTGGAATTTTTGGTAACTACTCGTGGAACGGCGGTGGCGTGAAAAACCTGAAAACATTTGCTGAAAAAATCAAATGGGATATGGTTTACGAACCAATCGAAGAAAAAGGCAATATGAAGGTTCAGACACAAGAGGAGTTGATTAAACTGGCCGATGCAATGGCTGATAAATTGCTGGAAATGCCAGCTCCGGAAAAGATTTAAGATCATTATATCAGATAATTTAAAAGCTGCTCTTCGGGGTGGCTTTTTATTTTTTAGCTGGTTTCTCCTAACACAAACTTCATAATATTTTCATACTAAATTGTCTCTTTTAAAAGAAAAATAGTTCATCTTCGCACAAAATTGGATAAGAAATGGCTACAGAAATTACGATTATACGACACGGAGAAACGATGTGGAATGTGCAGAAGCGCATACAGGGGCAGCGTAACAGTAAACTTTCTGAAAATGGGATAACACAGGCAGAACTTGTAGCAGAGGCACTGGTTAAACGTGAGTTTGATGTACTTATCAGCAGCGACCTTGAACGGGCTGTAGAAACAGCAAATATCATTAATAAACAATTGTTGCTACCCCATAAATATAACCTGAATTTACGCGAACGCTCTTTTGGTATTTTTGAAGGAAAGAACTTTGCTGAGATCAAAGAGCAATATCCCAGAGAGTATAGAAATTATAAAGAGCGGAATCCCGAATTTGTAGTTCCCGGTGGCGAAAGCATTCAGCAAATGTATGATCGGGTAACATCAGAAATTGAATCTATTGCCAGAAAGTATAAAGATCAGAAAGTACTGATTGTTTCGCATGGTTTGGTGCTTGAGATGATGATGTATCGCACTTTTAATGTAGACCTTAATGAGCGACGGGCTTTCTCCATAAATAATTCTTCAATCAGTTCGTTTTACATCGATGAGGACAGCTGGTTCTTAAAAGAGTGGGGTGTAATAGAGCACCTCGTTTCGTTGAATGTATTGAATGAGCTTTAATATTATTCCACCTCACCAGCCTTCTTCAGAGATAAGCGTGAAGAAATCGGGCCAATAATTTCGTGAATAAGTGCAGCCCCAATAACAACTCCCATTATCATTGAACCGGTGTCTTTAAAAACAGGATCTTTGGTTAGCAGCAGTGCCAATCCAATTACTATTCCGCCTTGCGGGATTAGTCCGCCAGCTGTGTGTTTTTTCACTTTCGGGCTGGTGTTGAAAAGTAGTGCTCCACTGTAAATGCCGGTAAATTTCCCGATCACACGGGCAATAATGTAAACAACAATCAGCATATAACTTCCGGTAATCGATGATAACTGCAAGTGCAAGCCCGAGAGGGTGAAGAATATTACAAAGATCAGTTCGTCGGTGTAGCGTTCAATGAGTTTAAATATTTTCTCCGAGATCGGATTAAAATTGGCAACAACGGCTCCCAATGCTATGGTTGACAGCAGCGACTCAAAGCCAAAATATTCCGAAATTCCGTAACTCATTAGTATGGCCCCAAACGTTAAAACGATCAGCGTTCCTTCTTCCTGCTTGCTAAAAATTTTGGTGATAAGCTGAAACACAAAACCAATTGCAGCGCCAATTAAAATTGCTCCACCAACATCGATGCCCAAATCCAAAGTCGTTTTTCCGAAATCAATATCGCTGCCCAAAAAGAAAGCCGCAAAGGCGGTAACTAGGGTGTAAATTATAATTCCTACAATATCATCGAAAGCTGCAATTTCGAGCATGGTTGAGCTTACTTCGCCTTTGGCTTTGTATTCGTGAATTACTGCCAGTGTAGCCGACGGATCGGTTGGAGCAGCCAACGACGCCAATACCAAACTGACTGCCAGTGCTACACTTGTTGATTGAAAAGTCGGCATAAAAAACCGAAGGCTCAAAAACATAAAAAGAAACACCATTAAAAAGGCAAACAGCGACTCGAAAAGGGTGAGAGAGAATATTGTTTTTCCGGTGGCACGTAATTTTTTTGCTGATAACGAACCGCCAATGGAAAAGGTGATAAATGCCAAAGAAATAGAAAGTAGTGGATCGGTGTGTCCGACAAATTCGTTCGACATAATTCCTGAGAGATCGGGATTTAGCAGAATTCCTGCAAGGATGTACCCTGATATTTTGGGGAGTTTTATTTTTTCGGCGAGCTCGCCCAGTAAATATCCGGTGAAAATTAAGAGCCCAATACTTAAAATTACGTTCATATCAGTTGTTTTTGTGGTCTTTTGGGTCTGTAGGTTGAGTAATTTTCTAGGTACGCAATATCTTTTCCATCTTTCTGCCTTTTGCCAGTTCGTCTACCAGCTTATCAAGGTACCTCACCTGTTTTGTCAGAGAATTATCAATTTCTTCAATCCTGTATCCGCAGATCACCCCTTTGATTAATTCGGCATTGGAGTTCAAATTTGCCCTTTCAAAGAAGGTTTTGAATGTTGCCTTTTCATTCATTAATTCTTGCAAATTATTTTCACTAAAACCAGTAAGCCATTCAATCACTTGGTGCAGCTCTTCTTTCGTCCGTCCTTTTTTCTCCACTTTTGTTACATAGTGAGGATATACTGCTGCAAATGTCATTTCTGCTATTCGCTTGTTATGTTCCGGTGTAATTTTCATCTGTGTAATATTCTTAGGTTTCTGATGTACATTCATCGACAGAGGCGAAAAGCTTTCCTCGAACATTGAAACATGATTCGAAAGCGTTTTTAACCCAAAGCAACATCCAACAGCATCATGGTGGCAAAACCAAGCATGGCGCCAATGGTCGATAAATCGGTTTCGTTGCCTCTTTGCGACTCAGGAATCAGTTCTTCTACAACCACAAAAATCATTGCTCCGGCAGCAAACGACAGTGCATAAGGCAAAAGTGGTTCGATGGTTAAAACCAAATAAGCTCCCAGTACTCCGGCCATCGGCTCAACAATTCCTGAAAGCTGTCCGTAATTAAACGACTTCCAGCGTGACAGGCCTTCGCGGCGCAGCGGAATCGAAACTGCCGCTCCTTCGGGAAAATTTTGCAATCCGATTCCCATGGCTAATGCAATTGCTCCGGTTAGTATCCCGATGTCGGGATTATTAGCCAGCGCGCCAAATGCAACACCCACTGCCAAACCTTCAGGAACATTGTGTAAGGTTATGGCCAGCACCAAAAGGATGCTTCGTTGCCAGGTTGTAGGAATTCCTTCAGCTTTTTCGATTGACAAACCAAGATGGAGGTGAGGCAGAATTTTGTCGACCAACAACAGAAAAGCTCCTCCGGCCAAAAAGCCGATAACTGCTGGCTTCCACGATAATTCTCCTTGTGCTTCTGCCATTTCAATGGCTGGTTTCAGCAGCGACCAAAAACTGGCGGCAATCATTACACCAGCCGCAAAACCCAGCATCGAGTTCAGTACTTTTTTGTTTATCGATTTAAAAAAGAATACCATTGACGCTCCGGCTGCAGTTAGTAGCCATGTAAAAATGGTAGCCCCAAGAGCCAGTAATACCGGATTATATTCTAATAATTTTTCCATTTGATTTTTTTGTTTCTATTTTATCGAATAGGCTAAAACAAAGCTAGTAAAAATATTGTTTAGCCTCTTTGTTCATAATGGAAGAACACCGGTATTTTAAACAAGCTAAAGTTAGTTTAATCTCGGCTCTGCACTATTGCTGCAGAAGTTTCTTTATCTGCTAATTTTCGTTTCTGATAGATTATATAATTCCAAATGGCAAGAATAAACAGACAGACTGCCATAAAAAATCCGGCAAGGTAGAAATCGTTAACCGACAAACGTAAGGCCAACAACAAACTTCCCACAGAAATAATTCCTGCCATTACCGCGTAAGCTTTGTTGTTGTAATACCAGGCATACGGGAAAAAGTGGGCGCCGGTAATTATGGCGTAGGTCATCAGAAAATAATCGGGATGTTTTATCAATATAAATATCAAAAACGGGAAGTAGAATAATTGGGCAAAATTTAACCACAAACCCAACGGTTGTAGGGGATTCTCAGGGATTTTCCAACTTGTTTTTAATAGTTTGGACAGACCAAAAGCAAGTGGTAGCAGGAAACTCCCGGCGATAAAAGTGAAAACGCTGCGGTCGTAAGCTGAAAAGGGGAGTGTCCATATTACGGCAATCAAACACCAGATAATTGTTGCTGCAAGAATAAAATCGATTCCGTTTTTTGCTTTTATACTTAATTCAATTCGTAAAGCGTCGAGTTGTGTTTTTGTCATCATGTGTTTTTGTTTAAAAGTTGTTGTGAAAAATGCATATGTATTGCTGTGGCATCGTTTTTATTTGAGGCCATCAGCTTATTTTATGTACCTTTTTTTATTGTGTGAGCAGGTCTTCGCGTAGTCGTTTCATTTCCTTTAGTGCTTTCATTTCGCGCTGAATTGCAGAGCGAATGAAATAACTAAAAATGAGAGCTGCCAAAATATACGATAGGTCGATGAGGACGAGTAGCCAAAGTGGAAAATAGTTGGAAAACTCGGGGGTAAGCAGGTAAAATCCAATGCTGTACAGTATAATAATTGAAATGGTAACGCTGCCATGAATCTTCTTTCTGAAGTTGTAATAGCGAAGAATGGTATCGTTACTTTTCAGGGCGGTTTCGCTTAAATCAATTCGTTTGGCATAAAATATACTGGCCAGTTCAATCCCAATTCGCAGAATTATACTGCCACACATTAAAATTTCTCCAATAAAACTTAGCGGAGACTGAAATTTTGCTACCAGCTGAAAGTAAGCCAGCAACCCAAAAACAACCACTACCAAGATGATAATATTGGCCAACTGTGTTCTTGTTGAACTTCGTTTTTTCTGTTCAGCCATTTTTATGATGTTGGACGAATCGGAGCTATTTTGGGCACTTGTTTTACTCTGTTTCCAAAGTTGTTTTATGTCGTTAAATTCAGTTTGCATTGTTCAAATAGTTTTTCAGGTTCTTTTTAATTCGGTGAATTCGCACACGTAAATTTCCGGAGCTAAGCCCCATCACATCGGCTATTTCTTCGTAATCGACCTGATTGAGCACCATCATTATAATCAGTCGGTCGATTTCGGGTAAACTCCCAATTGCAACGTACAGCGTTTCAACCTCCAATTCCTTTTCATGTGTTTCGTCGCTATGGTTTTGCGCAACCGTTTCGATTGGAATATTTGCCTGGTGTTTTTTGTTGCGAAGGTAGCTGAGGCACGAGTTTACAGTTATTCTGTAAATCCACGTTTTGTAAGTTGATTTGCCTTGAAAACCGGGGAGTGCATTCCAAACGTTTATAAATACTTCCTGCGCCAGGTCTTTCGCCAATTCGTCGTGCCCTTTCATATAGCCCCTGCACATTTGCAGCACCATTGGCAGGTATTGCTGGTATAACTCTTCAAATTGTATCTTGTGCGCTCTGTTGCTCATTCCGTTCAAGTAATTTCCCCTTTGAAACCAAAAAACATAAATTGTTACAAGCTAGGTGAAAAAAAGTGAAATAAATTTTAGTTGATTTTATAGAAGTGTTGTGTTTGAGGGAGTTTGGTTAATCAGAACTGTTTAATTTTTTTCGGTCAATCTTGCTATTTTCGGTACGTGGCAGTTTTTCTATAAACAGAATTTCTTTGGGAAGTTCGTATTTTCGGAGTGACTTGCGACAGTTTTTTTGAACGGTAGTTTTTAATTTTTCGTCTGTTTTTCCTTCAATCAGAAGGATGAGTTTTTGCCCAAGCCGCTCGTCGGGGGCTGAACTAATTGCAAAAGGTAGTGGCATTTGTTTTGCCAGTTTCTCTTCAATTTGTTCGGGATAAAATTTAATGCCTCCGGAAATGATTACGTTGTCAACTCGCCCAAGCACCTTAAATTGATGGCGGTCTTTTAACTCTCCCAAATCATTTGTTTGAATAGCTCCGTTTTCAAGTCCCGGCATCAGAATACGAATACAACCGCGTTCATCCAGTTCCACTGAAATATCATCCAGACAAGTGTCGTAAGCCGTTTTGTTTTCGCCGTTTAACTTACGTAAAGCAATGTGGGTTGCTGTTTCGGTCATCGCGTAACTCGAATAACATTGTGTTGCAATTTGCTGCAGTTGTTCTTCCAACGGTTGTGGAATTGCTGAACCACCGATCAACAAAATTTCGATTTTCTGTGCGGGTAACTCCAGGTATTTTTTCACCTGATTAACTACCATGGCAGCAAACTTTATTGGCTTATCGTTTGGCAGATAGCTAAAATCAGACGCCGGATCAGCTAGATGAAGATCAAGTTTACCAACAAGGGCACGAACAGTCATTAACTTGCCGGCAATAAAATTACTGGGCAGACAATGCAAAATGCGGTCGCCTTCGTGTAAATCAAAAAAGCGAATGGTGCGCAATGCGCTTGCAGCCACAAAGTCTTTTTTGAGTTTTATGGTTTTTGGTGTTCCGGTACTGCCCGATGTTTGCACTTCAATGAAATCATTACCATCGTACCATTCTGACAGAAAATTAATCCAATGGCCTTCCCAATCTTTATCAGGCTTGTGAGGCAGCAATTGCTCAATGCTCTTCAATTTGCCGTTTATACTGATATGTGCCGGAAAGATCTCCATTACATCTCGAATGATTTTGTTGGATTGAGCCACAATTTCTCGCCACGAATTTCAAGCGGCGATTCAATGTTATTGGTAAAAAGCTGGCCGGTTCCCAATCCCTGGTGCATGGTCGTGTTCTTTGTAAAAGCCCACTGCGCAATGGCATTTAACCCTATATTCGATTCAAGGTACGACGTAATCCACCAACCAATGGAACGTTCGTTGGCCAGTTTTATCCACTCGTCGCAACCTGAAATGCCACCGTGCAAGCTCGGTTTTAGTACCAAAAATTGCGGGCAGATCGTGTCGAGTAGTTGTATTTTATCTTCTCTGTTATTGATGCCAATCAGTTCCTCATCGAGAGCGATGGGCAGGGGAGTGGTTTTACACAATTCAGCCATTTCTGTCCATTGTCCTGCATGTATCGGTTGTTCAATAGAATGGAGCTGCAATTCTGCAAGTCGTTTCAATTTTTCGGGAGCAGATTCGGAATCAAAAGCACCATTTGCATCCACCCGAAGAATAATCTGATCGCTGGAAAAACGTTCGCGGACAGCTTTTAATAGTGATAGTTCCTGTTCAAAATCTTTTGCCCCGATTTTTAATTTAATACACTGAAAACCTGCTGCCAGTTTTTCTTCAATCTGGCCTTGCATGTTCTCGATATCGTTCATCCAAATGAGCCCGTTTATTGGAATACCGGCTTCTCCTCGCGTAAAAGACGTAGGGAATGGTTCTCTTTTTCCAACGTTTTTTAAATCCAGCAGTGCTGCTTCCAGCGCAAATTTCAGCGATGGGAAATCTTGAAGTAAGTCGATTGAACTGATAAAAGGTTGCGGATCGTCGCAGATCTTCTCCAGTTGCTCTTCAATTTGTTCCGGCGTTTCAATACTTAATCCCGGCAGTGGTGCACATTCACCAAGTCCTGTCAAACCATTCTCCTCCAAAAACAGATACCAAACTGTGCGTGTTTTTAACACTCCGCGCGATGTTCCGGCAGGTTGCTTAAAATGCAGCTCATATTTTTGGTAGCGTGCTTTTATCATGATAGTATCAATCCAAGCGAGAACAGTAATGTTAATGCCAAAGTTTGCAGTGCCAGTCGCTTTAAAAATGGGTCAAGCTGGCGACTGTCTTTTATGCGAAATATTTTTATCAGATCGAGAATTGAAATCGGTAATACGAGTAAAAACAACCATTGCCATGCTGTTTTTTGTTGTTCTATGGTAAAAACGATCAGTGCCAACCAGCCTAATAAAATCATAGAGGCGTGGTAAATTCGGCTTTTGAGCGGCCCCAGTTTTACGGCAATGGTAATTTTTCCCGATTGTTTGTCGTTTTCAATGTCGCGGGTATTGTTCAGGTTTAAAACTCCGGTGCTGAATAATCCCATACTAATGGCTGGTAGCCAAACAGCGGTTTCAATCACATTGTTGTGCAGGTAAAAAACACCGATCACGGGCAGCAAACCAAAAAACAGAAAAACAAACAAATCTCCCAGTCCAATATATCCGTACGAACGTTTGCCTGCAGTGTAAAAATAGGCTGCGAGCAGTGCCAGAATTCCCAGGCCAATAAACACAAAAAATGCCGTTGGACTGTGGTGCCAGGTTCCTGTAAAAACCAAAATAATTCCTAAAATGAAGCTTAATCCGGCAACGATAAACATTCCGGATTTCATTTCTTTTATGGTGATCTCCCCACCCTGCATCGTTCGTGTTGGCCCCAAACGCTGATGATTGTCGGTGCCTTTTTGGAAATCGCCGTAATCGTTGGCGAAGTTCGAGAACACCTGTATTAGCGTTGCGGTGAGCATTGCAAGAATAAAAATCAGCCAGTTAAACCCATGCCAAAATGCTGCCAGTGCCGAGCCCATTAAAATGCCCGATAATGCCAGAGGCAGGGTGCGTAATCGTGCTGCATTTACCCAACTTTTTGCTGTTGCCATAACAATTCTATACTTTCTTTTTCCAGCTTAAGTTATGGGAATTTTGGGTATTTCTTAAAGTCAGGTTTACGTTTTTCAAGGAACGCATGTTTTCCCTCCTGTGCTTCCTCGGTGAGGTAGTACAACAATGTGGCGTTTCCTGCGAATTCCTGAATTCCAATCTGCCCGTCGAGCTCGGCGTTTAATCCCAATTTTAGCATGCGAAGTGCCAGTGGACTGTGTTCCTGCATCTTTTGTGCCCAGGCAACCACCTCATCTTCCAGCTGATCGAGTGGAACTACTTTATTTACCAGTCCCATTTCAAGTGCCTCGGCAGCCGAGTATTGACGGCACATAAACCATATTTCGCGGGCTTTCTTTTGTCCCACAACACTGGCCAGGTAGGATGAACCCAAGCCTGCATCGAAGCTACCCACTTTAGGACCGGTCTGACCAAAAATGGCGTTTTCGCTGGCAATACTGATGTCGCAAACCACATGCAGTACATGACCGCCGCCAATGGCATAACCATTCACCATGGCAATTACCGGTTTTGGCATGCTGCGAATTTGTTTTTGAACCTCAAGAATGTTCAGGCGCGGAATACCATTTTCGTCGATATAACCACCGGTTCCTTTTACATTCTGGTCGCCACCCGAGCAAAATGCTTTATCGCCGGCACCTGTCAGCACAATTACATTTATACGGTTGTCTTCGCGGCAAATGTGCAAGGCATCGCTAATGTTGTTAACCGTTGTTGGACGAAATGCATTGCGCACCTGCTCACGGTTGATGGTGATTTTGCCAATTCCGTCATAATAATCAAAAAATATATCTTCGTATTCTTTAATGGTTTCCCATTGTCGTTTTGTACTCATTGTATGTTGTTTTTATTGTTTTACAAACTTAAAAAGGCCCCGGAATGTTTTTGTATTCACTTCAGCATCAGTAAAAACTTCCAGGATTGTCGGTTTTTTTCTTGTTGGGGAATACAACTCTGCAAGCGAATCTTTTAATTCCTCTTCATTTTCCGCACTTAAATAATCCAATCCAAACGTTTGAGCAATGCCTTGTGCTTTGAATTTATTTTCGGCATAAAAATGCTGATTGAATGCAGGTGATTCGCCTGGTCCTTTTATCAAACTAAAAATATTTCCGCCGCCGTTATTGATAACGATGATCCGCAGATTTTTGCCAAGGTAATTGTTCCACAGGGCGTTTGAATCATAGAAAAACGACAAGTCGCCAATCAGCACCGTATTTATTTTTTCAGAAACAGATGCATAACCCACTGCCGTGGACATCGGTCCGTCGATTCCGCTGGTGCCACGATTACTTAAAAAAGTAGAGTTTTTTGCCCAGTCAGCAATTAATGCATAACGCACTGGAGAACTGTTTCCAAGGTGTATAATCGAATTTTCAGGAATTGATTGGCTAACTTCTGCAATTACTTTCAGATCAGAAAACGGACTTTCCGAAATATATTGATCGCGCAGTTGATTGACTTCGTTTTCCTTGGTTGCCCAACGATTCAAATAGTCCTCTTCATTCTCGCTTACTTCAGGTATTAGTTGTGAGAAAAAGGTCTTTGCATCAGTCTGTACAACTTCTGTCAGCGATTGATAAGTATCGTAATGATCGTTGGCAGGAGAAAGGTGCCAGTGTTGACCTGCTTTGTTTTTTCGCAAAAACTGTTTCAGCGACTTTGAAACAAAATGCCCGCCAAAAGTGATCAGAATATCCGGCTGAAAATCTGCCGGAGTATCTTCTAAAATGGCTGCCATCATCGTATCTATACTTCCGCAAAACTGTTCATCGTTCAGATTTGCCAAATGTTCTTTTAAAACAACGGCTCCTGTTTTTTCAATAAACTCCGCCAAAAGGTTTTCCAGTTCCTGATCATGGTTTTGTTGCCCGGCCAAAATCAGTACTTTATTCGATGCATTTAACTCAGTTGCAAACTTTTTCAGACTTGCTGTATCAATTTCTAAAACAGATTCATTAGCATCGATTGCTTTTACAGCCGGTAATTCTGCGTCCAGTAAATTGTGCAACGGTTCTTCCAGCGGAACATTAATATGTACCGGTGCAGGTTTCCCCGCAACAGCTTCATTAAGGCACTCGTTTATTTCGCGGGCAGCTTGCCATAATTCTGTTTCCGATTCTTCCAAAGGAAGGTTGTATTCCTTTTTTACAAAGTTGGAATAGATACCTTTTTGGTTGATGCACTGGTTTTCGAGCTGGTCGATCCAGTATTCGGGACGATCGGCAGTTATTACTATCAGCGGAATATTCAAATAATAAGCTTCGGCAATTGCAGGTGCATAATTGAGTGTTGCTGTCCCCGAGCTGCAAACAATAACAACCGGTTTTTTCAGCGCTTGCGCCAAACCCATTGCAAAATAAGCTGCACTGCGTTCGTCAACTACATTGCGGCACTTGAATAAACCATTTCCCGCAAAAGTGTTTATCATTGGCCCGTTGCGCGATCCGGGAGAGATAACCACGTCGTTTATTCCCTTCTGATAAAGAAGTGCTGCCAGTTGTTGAACGTGCTTTTTAGTTGAGATCATTCTGTCGTATAGCTTCTATTGCCGATAACAATGTTTTTGCTTTGTTGTTGGTCTCTTCCCATTCTTCTTCGGGAACCGACCTTGAAGTAATTCCACCACCTGCATAAAGCATGTATTTTTCCGGAATTATTTCCATGCAGCGCAAATTTACAAATAATCTTACTGAATCTTTTAGCTGCCACGGACCAAGAAATCCACTGTAGTATCGTCTGTCGTGTTTTTCTATGGTGCGAATGAATTTATCGGCTTTCGATTTTGGAAAACCACAAACCGCAGGTGTTGGATGCAGCTCGGCAATAAAATCACCCAAACAGTCGTCCAATTTCTTTTTGGCAAACAGAAAACTGGTAAACAGATGTGCTACTTTTCCGCTCTCAAGGGTTTCCGGTCCGCGAGTGGTGTACCGGTGAATATCAAAGCGATACAGCAAATCAACCAGGTAACGCGAAACAAAAGCTTGCTCTTCAATGTCTTTGGTGCTCCATCCATATTCTGTTCCTGAAACACGAGGCTGCGTTCCGGCCAGCGAAACGGTTTCCATTAATTTGCCTTCCGATTTTAAAAGAATCTCCGGAGTGGCTCCCATCCACAAACCGGCTTTTGGCAGGTTTACCATATACACAAAGGCATTTGGTGTTTGCTCAAAAAGCTGAGAGTAGAGTTTTCCCAACGATTCATTTTTTCGTTCAATCGGAATAATACGGGAAACGATGGCCTTTGCCAGTTTCGTATTTTTTATGGTATCAACAGTCTGCTCAATGTCAGATAAGTACTCGTTTTTCTCAATTACATAATGCGATGTGTAATTGGACTGTTCCTGTTGATCAACTTTTAAATCATCAAGATTAAGCTTGAGAATTTCCTTAATGCCCGTTTTATAAATATCAGGTTTCAACAGAATCAGCGGTGTTTCCTCGCTGATGTGATAAGGTGCAAAAACAAATCCTTCCTGCCCGTTCAAGCGGCTTACCTCGTTGGGATAAATCATCGCTTCCTGGCATGAAACAAGCAACTCCAGCGTTTTGTCGCCGGGCACCGACCAGAGGGCAAATGAGCAATTAAGCGTAACGAGTTCGTCGATTAGATGTATTAATCTTTCGTTATCGGTCATTCTTTACAGTAATCATATTGGTAACACGTACAGATGAAATCAATCTCCCTTCTTCATTGCAAATATCAACATTCCACACATGCGTTTGTTTGCCCCGGTGAACGATTTTTGCAACCGCCAAAGCCTTGCCTTTTTTTAACACCCCTGTGTGATTGCCGTTTACCATTATTCCCAACACTTCAGAAGTTTTCATGTCAACCAGTAACATGCTGCCCAAACCGGCCAATGTTTCGCCCATTGCAAGGTTGGCTCCGCCGTGCAAAATGCCTCCGGGGCGCGAGTTTTTTGCCGAAAGATCCAGCATTCCCTCAACTCTTCCTTCTGCAATTTTTGTGATTTCAATTCCGAGGCTTCCAACAAGTGTCTCTTTTATGGCCTGGTTGATCAATTCAACCGGCGTATCAAATGATAATTGTGTAAAATCCATAGTGCTATCCTAAAACGAGACTAAAATAACGGATAGTTTTCGAAAATTGCCAAAATGAGTTTTGTAAATTTTAGTTGTATTTCGATTTCAAGGAAACTACGGAGGTATTTAGCACCGATAAAATGTTAAACAGGAGGTATAATTTCCTAAATTTGTGAATTATAAATCAACATTAATAAACCAAATGAGTATTTCCAGAAGAAATTTTTTGTATAAATCGACAGCAGGGGCAGTGGCTGCTGCAAGTATTTCAAGTATTGTTTCGGCATGTGTTTCAGAGCCCGAACAAAAGGCAGCATCAATTTTTGCGAAAGGCAACACCGTGTTGTTTCAGGGCGATTCGATAACCGATGCCGGGCGCGACAAACAAAATGAATCACCAAACCGGGCGTGGTCGTTCGGAAATGGTTATGCGCTTTTGGCGGCTTCGCAACTATTAAATACCTATCCTGAGGAACAACTTACAATATATAACCGTGGAATTAGCGGGAATAAAGTTTTTCAACTGGCCGATCGCTGGGAGAAAGATTGTCTGGAATTAAAACCTGATGTGCTGAGTATTTTAATTGGTGTGAACGATTACTGGCACACTCGCGATGGAAATTACGACGGAACAATTGAGATTTATGAGAATGATTATCGCGCTTTGTTGAAACGTACACAAGAAGCTTTTCCGGGTATAAAATTAGTTTTGTGCGAACCATTTTATGTATTGGAAACAAGTGCGGTTGATGAAACATGGATTAAGCCAATGCAAGAATACCAGGTTGCTGCTAAAAAGATATCGGACGAATTTGAAACCATTTGGGTGCCTTTTCAGAAAGTATTTGACGAGGCAATTAAACATGCACCAGGAACCTACTGGACTCCTGATGGCGTACATCCATCAATGGCCGGTGCCGAATTAATGGCCGAAGCCTGGTTAAAAGCTGTTGGTGAATAACAGGAAAGGATTGAATGCTGTAAAGGATCCGATCCGTATTTGTTGAAAATTAAACGGATCGGATCCCTTATCCAATAATTTTCAATATTGAATTTTAAATATCCAATATCCAATTTCGAATACTTGATCATTGAGCATTCTAAATTGAGTATTGGATATTTTTTCTAATCATTATTGTACTTTCTAAGTCAACGGTTTCAATATCGTTTTTTTATACATAAGCGATAAAATAGCTCCCCGCGAAAACATAAACAGTAACATTCCCATCCAAAGTGCATGATTATTCCATACCGGATTTAAAAAGTAGTAAACCGGTGCAAAAACCAGAAAAGTTGAAACCAACAGGCTGTTTCGCATTGCCCGCGAAGAAGTTGCCCCGATATAAATACCATCCCATATAAATGAGCCTACACTGGCTACCGGAATCAATACCACCCAAAACAGGAATTTTTGTGCACTTTCAATCACTTTTTCCTGCGATGTGAGCAGTTTGAGTATAAAATTTGTTCCCGATAGATAAAGCACAGTGAAAATGGCTGCCAGTCCGAGTCCCCAGTAAATTAACAGTTTTACAACCTTTTTTAAGTTCTCAATTTGTTTGGCACCAATAAATTTCCCAACCAGTGCTTCTCCGGCAAAGGCAAATCCATCAATAAAAAAGGAGAAGAACATTAAAAACTGCAGAAGGATTGAATTAACAGCCAGAATCGTGTCGTTTATGCTGGCTGATTTCGAAGTGAAAAACGTGAAAACGATTATAATGCAAAAGCTGCGGATAAAAATATCGGAATTAACTTTAAAAAAGTTAGTCAGGAATTTCATGTGGAGCACACCGGTTTTTGTAACCATTGGCAACATATCGCGGTATTTTCTCAGTAAAAGAATAACAGCTGTTATTAAGCCTGCATATTGTGAAATTACCGTTCCTAGTGCTACTCCATCCGACTTCATTTTTAATCCAAACACAAAAAATACACTAAGCAAAATATTTACAACATTTACCAAAATGGCAATAATCATCGGGTAGCGCGCATTTTGCATGCCTAAAAACCATCCGCTAAATACAAATAGGCTTAAAGCTGCAGGCGCCGCCCAGATACGTATCCTGAAATACTCATTTGCAAGAGTTTCTACTTCGGGACTTCCGCCTATTAATTTAAAACTTCCCCAGGCGATAGGAGATTGCAGGAATAGTATTACAAGGCTGATTGATAAGGTTAAAAGCAATGCACGAATTAATATCGAAATTGCTTCCGTAGAATTTTTTTCGCCAAAAGCCTGTGCCGTGAATCCGGAGGTACTCATCCGCAAAAAACCGAACCCCCAGTAGATAATATTAAAAATTACACTACCCAACGAAATGGCACCAATGTACACTTCCGAACCAAGATGTCCCATTAGGGCCAAATCGATCAATCCCAGCAATGGAACCGTTATGTTGCTGATAATATTGGGAATGGCGAGTTTTAATATGCTTTTATTCATGTGTTTTCTGTGAGGTGGCAAAGGTAATATTATTGAAACAGTCAGATAAATGGATGGAAGCAAAATATTTTTATTCGCTTATTTTTAGCGTGTAATGTGTGATTTCGGCATGTTCTAACTCAGTAATTTTCTGAAGTTCTGTATTTATTAATTCCTTCTATGAACAATAAAGGATTTCAATGTGTTTTATTATTCGAAGATTTGGAATAATTCTAAATAGCGTGTATTTTTGCTAAAAAGAAAAAAGAGTATTAAAATCTTTAATAAAAAATAATATGGCATTTGAATTACCAAAATTAGGATACGATTACACGGCACTTGAGCCACATATTGATGCAAGAACAATGGAAATCCATCACAGTAAGCACCACGCAGGTTACACAAATAACCTTAATGGGGCAGTTGAAGGAACTGATCTTGCAGGAAAATCAATAGAAGAAATTTTAAGTGGCGTGTCTGCACAATCAACCGCAGTACGCAACAATGGTGGTGGATTTTTTAACCACAATTTGTACTGGGAAGTAATTGCACCGGGTGGTGCACAGGCTCCGGAAGGAGTTTTGTTAGACGCAGTAAATGATTCATTTGGAAGCATAGAAAATTTTCAGGAAGCCTTCACCAAGGCAGCTTTGACTCGCTTTGGGTCGGGTTGGGCATGGTTGGTTCTTCAAAACAATAAGCTGGTGGTTTCGTCTACGCCCAATCAGGATAATCCGCTGATGGATGTGGCCGAAGTTCAGGGAACTCCAATTTTGGGGATTGATGTATGGGAACATGCATATTACCTGAACTACCAAAACAGACGTCCGGATTATGTGAATGCATTCTGGAATATCATCAACTGGGATGAAGTCGCCAGGCGGTTTAAAGGTTAGTTGATTTTTGGTTTTTTCCCCGGAGCAGAGGCTCCGGGGTTTTTATTGCTTTTTAGTTTGCTTTTATGTTAAATTTTTTAAGTTCCCTTATTTCGAAGGGAATGTTATTACACTCTTTTTCTTCTCTTTTGGCTCTTGAAACATGATTGATTGTTGAGAAGATGCGTTGTTTTGATCCACTTGAGGTGTTTCTACTGCTTGTGCAGTTTGTGTAAATGATTTTTGTAGTTCCTGCGCCTCTCGATTTATAGGATCAAGTTCAATGGCCTTGTCGAGGTTTTGTTTCGCCAAATCAACTCTTTTTTGCATCATTAAATACTGAGCTCTCAGCACATATAGTTCCGCATTATTGTTAATGTTTCGGGCCATATTCAGATAACGGCCGGCATTATTCCAATCGTTTTGTTTCATGGCCATTCTACATTTTAATTTAACTACTTCAAAGTTGTTATTATTCCGGTCTGGCAGCGAATTTAATAGTTTGTTCGCATTTGCATTGTCGTTTAACAGGTGATAAGCTTTGGCGCTATATACCGTGGCATATAGATCATCTTCTCTAAATTCCAAAATTTGGTTATATATCTCTATTGCTTTTTTATAATTCTTGTAATTGATCAGGATTTCACCCATTTGCATTAATGCTTGTCGGTATTCTTTTTTTAGACTAGATGCCGCCTGAAATGCCTTTAACGCATCGTTCGGTTTGTTTAAGTTTTTTAAAGCAAATCCCTTTTGGTATTGTCCTTCTGCAAATTCTTCTTTAATATCAAGAGCACTACTGGTAGCTTTTAACGCCTCGTCATATTTTTTTTGTGTATTATACACCGAGGCTTTTAGTAACCAGGCTCCTATTTGATCAGGATTATAAACGATTGAACTATCCGCATAAATTAGTACCGAATCTAGTTTTCGTTCTCTCATCAAAGCACTGGCATAACCTTCCAAAACCTGTTCACTGTGTGGATTTAACTTAAGATAGTTTTTGAAGTGCCGTTTTGCTTGTTTTGTTTTTCCTTTTTTTAATGCATTAAAACCTTCCAGATCTTCTTTGCTAATTCTCTTAAAAATTGCTGCAACAGGGTATCCATCAACATCAATGGTGTGAATTGTACCAACAGGTGGAAATAAACTGTCTAATAGTTGTTCTCTTCGAATAAAAACATTTGAGTATATGGCATAGTCCCAGTCTTCTTTTGCTGTTTCATAATATCTGCAATAGGTCATTTTAACATTCGGATTATTATCAAAATAACCTCGGTATGAAGCATTGGTGATAACGATTGAACTATCGCTTATTTCTTCGTGTTCTTTTAACCATTCCGATCCTGCTTTAACAGAGTTATAATAGTAATCTAAATCATAATTTCCATATCCACCTTTCATGCCTCCAATCAATTCGTTGAAATAGATATATTGATTTGGGTGATTGGCAATCATATGTCTTGCCGGAAGGAAAAGTAGAATAGTTAAAACAAGAATAGGTGCTAATTGATATTTACTTTTAAAAAATCCAATGAGATTTAACCAACCTTTTGAAGCTACAACAACATAAAAGGTAACAACAAAGGTTAAATGCCGCATTCCTCCATAAATGTTTGATTTTTGGTAGATTATATAAGCAATTGGGAAAATGCATCCAAAGACAAGAAGAATCATAATTGGATTAGGACTATAGTGTTTGCCTATTGATAGAATATAGGCTATAAATCCAATAATTGTGAATAGGGGCATTCCAATAAGTAAATAAGTTGGAGCATAACTTACCGGAAGGCTTTTTGACATTTTTTGAATTCCATTAAAAAGAGTTGTTAAGGACCATGGAAATTTAGAGAAGGTTACTATTGAATTATAAACTGCTGTTAGTGGTTCTTCAAGACCTTTAGGCCATAGTACAAGGCTGAAAAAATAGCTGAATACAAGAATGATTGAAAAGTAACCAATGAATTTGAAAATTTGATTTTTGAATTTGGCTAGTTTGTAAAACTCTTTACCTGAAATTACAAATATATAATAAGAGCCTGCAAAAAGAAGAAAATAGCCATACAATAGAATTCCCGGAGCTCTATTACTAATGGTAAATGCAATACCCAAAATGAGCCCAATTAAATAGCGTAGTTTAACCTTTGGCCAAAAGTCGAAAAAACGAATAGTATAATATGTGGCGATTATATATCCGGTGGCAAATGGAATGTCGGACAAGTTGTTTATTGAATTTCCAAAATATCGAGGTGTTAAAAACATAAAAAGAAGCGCAAGTACACCTCCGGCTCCACCGCCAATACGTATACCTATTAAACCAGCAAACAATAGACCAATGAAGCCTATAATTGTATTTGTATAATGACGAACATTCCATACATCCCACTCTGTAATATGGCTAATAATTCCGGCAATTACATTTGCAGAAAACCCATAATATTCCATATTTGTTTCGGTGTATTCAGCCCATTTTGAATCTGTCCCATCCGTAAAATATCGTATCACGTTTTCTGCATGTCTTTTCCCTATTGGTTCATCACCTGTTACTCCATAATCCTTGACAACAGAAAGCATTATAAATAGCATAACAATAGAAAGAACAGCAAAAAGGAATCTATAGGTAAGATCTTTTTTTAGTTGATTATTTGTAGTAAACTGATCTTTAAAAAACTTACCGGTAAATAAGTACTTGATGGGGAGACGGAAAGTATTATAAACCTTTACAGAACTAAGCTCTTTACAAAACTGTTTTGTTTGTATGGGTTTCTGGTTTTCGTAAACTTCATTTCTGAGTGGAATAGCTCTAAAATAGTTTAATTGGCAATAATAGGCTATGGTGCTTAACAAATTAATACCAGTTATTTGGTTTTCAATAAATGGTAAGATCGACTTGGACTGAGCAATGATAAGCGGTGTATTATATATTTCTTTATCAATTTTGGTGAATAATGACTCTATATTCTTTTCAATAAAATTGCCTTTTATTGTTTTTGCATAGTATATCTCCTTTGTTTTAAGAACCTGATTTAAGTGCAAATAAGCAGAAAAGGTGTTCGGATCAATTCTTGCTTCATCAACAACTGTACAATATTCATATTGTTTAATAGTATCTATGTGATTTTGTTCAAGAGACTGATTAATAACAATAAATTTTGTTTTATTGTTTTCTGCAATTTTGCTAAAATTGTTATTATTAACGATACAAACACACATCTTCTTAAATACAGGTGTATCATCATTATCTGATTTTTTCTTTTTGGTTTTAAAGGATTTATTCTGCATTGTATTTGTTTTTTCTAAAGGTTGAATATGTTCGGAAACAAAGCTAATTAATGATAATATGTAAAAGAAGCTAAAATTAAAGGATTATTTCAAAAATAAATAACTTAGTTTTGTGTAAAACTGAAATTCTATGAAGCTAATAAGTATTGTTATTTCGATGTATAACGAAGAAAGTGGCATTGCTTTTTTTTCGAACAACCTCATAAAAGAATTAGAAAGAATAAAGAACTACAACTTCGAAATACTATGGATTAACGATGGCAGTTTGGATAATACACAATTAAATATTGAGAAATCCTGTAGTGCTGGGAAAGAGAATGTTAAACACGTTTTTATCCAGTTTTCCCGAAATTTCGGACATGAAGCGGCAATGCTAGCGGGCATAGATAATTCATGTGGTGAGGCTGTAATTTGTATGGATGCTGATGGGCAACATCCTCCTGCTGAAATAAACGAAATGCTCAAAGCATATGAAGAAGAACATGAAATTGTTTTAATGCAACGCACCGACAGAGAAGACCATGGTTTGATCAAAAGTTCAATGTCAAAAATGTTTTACACTATAATAAATAAATTATCAGTTGTAAAGTTTCAGGAAAATGCATCCGACTTTTTTTTGATATCACAAAAAATAGCAGAACTATTAAAACAAGATTTTAGAGATAGTAACCGATTTTTAAGAGGATTTATTCAAGAGGTTGGGTTTAATAAAAAGGTACTTGAGTATACGGCCCCAAAAAGAGAATTCGGAGAGAGTAATTATTCATTCTTTAAATTGATGAAAATGGCTTTCAATGTAGTTTTTGCGTTCTCAAATAAGCCATTGCGAATTGTTATTTTAATTTCAATTAGTTTCTTCTTATTTACAATAGCATTCGGCGGATACTCCCTAGTTCAGTACTTTATTGCCGATTCTATTCCTTCAGGGTATACTTCAATAATATTTTTTATTTCACTTTCTTTTTCACTAATGTTTCTTGTTCTCACTATCTTATCAATATATTTTGAGAAAACCATAAAAGAGATTAAGAGAAGACCAATTTATATTGTTAGAAAAATAGAAATACAGGATTAATTCTTTAACTGGATCTTTGTTTGAATTATAATAGGACAATAATGAATAATTATCTTTTTCATCATTCAAAACCTTTATTTAAACTACTTCCAAATTAAGCAAATAACTAATCCTTTTTGCCCCAAAAACGTTGTACCTTTAGAAAACGAAAAAATCAAATTAATAATCTTTAAACAAGAAGAATTATGGCATTTAGTTTACCAAAACTTCCGTATGCAAATAATGCATTGGAACCAGTAATAAGTGAAAAAACAATCGAGTTCCATTACGGAAAACACCACCAGGCTTATGTAAATAATTTGAATGGCCTGATTGAAGGAACGGAGTTTGAAAACGCAAGTTTGGAAGACATTATTAAAAAGGCCGAAGGTGGTATTTTTAATAACGGAGCACAGGTTTGGAACCACACTTTCTATTTTATGCAATTCCGCCCTGATGGTTGTAAAGAACCAAAAGATGAATTAAAAGCAGCTATCGACGCAAAATTCGGTTCGTTCGATGCTTTTAAAGAGGCTTTCTCAAAAGCAGCAGCTACTTTGTTCGGCTCGGGTTGGGCATGGTTGGTAGTTGACGAAAAAGGCGAGCTGGAAATCGTTCAGACAAGTAACGCCGGAAACCCTTTGCGCGACGGTAAAAAACCTATTTTAACCTGCGATGTTTGGGAACATGCATATTACCTGGACAAGCAAAATGCACGCCCGGCCTATATTGCTGACTTCTGGAAAATTGTAGACTGGAAAGTTGTTTCAGAACGTTTCGCTTAATAAGTAGAAAATGAGTACAGAAAAAGTATTGGCGGCTATGCAGGCTGCAGGAAAACCGATGAAGGCCGGAGAAATTGCTGAAGCTTCAGGATTGGATAAAAAAGAAGTGGATAAGGCAATGAAAGTGCTGAAGGCCGAAGAAAAAATTGTGTCACCAAAACGATGTTTTTGGGAGCCAAAATAAGGAAAACAAAAAACGGGATTGTTACAATCCCGTTTTTTTATCGTTTCAACTAAAAACTATTTTTTCCAGAGACCTTCCATCTCCTCTAAAGTTTTTCCTTTTGTTTCGGGCACCATTTTCCATACAAAGAAGAACGACAGCAAACTCATTAATCCATAAAATCCATAAGTTACTGCTCCGCTAAATTCCATCATGGCCGGATAGGTGGATGAAATAAAGTAGTTGGCTGCCCACTGCGCAACAACTGCAATTGCAACTGCACGTCCACGAATCTTATTGGGGAAAATTTCTGAGATAAGAACCCAGCAAATCGGGCCCCACGACATCATAAACGAAGCAGTATACACAATAATAAATACGAGCGTGCTGATGCCAATAATTTCAAAAAAGGCTAAGCCTGCAATGGCAAACATTCCTACGGCCATTCCAATTGAACCTACCATTAACAGCGGTTTTCGTCCCCATTTATCAACGGTTAAAATGGCAACTACAGTAAATATTACGTTTACCAATCCCATTACAATGGTTTGCATCATCGAAGCATCTTTGGCAGCTCCCATACTTTCGAATATCCGTGGTGCGTAGTAAAGGGCTACATTAATTCCCACAAATTGCTGAAATACAGAAAGTAGAATGCCGATAATAATTACAAGTTTCCCGTAAGACCATAATTTCCCTGAATGGCTTTCAACAGTGGCTTTAATATCGTTAAGAATTTCTTTTGCCCGGCTTTTACCATTAATTTTCTCAAGGATTACAAGGGCTTCATCATCTTTTTGTTTTAAGGTTAAGTATCGAGGAGTTTCGGGAACAAGGAACAGTAAAATTCCAAATAATCCCGCAGGAATCGACTCTGACAAGAACATTCTTCTCCAACCAATTTCATTAATCCACTCCAACGTTTGACCATTGGCAATTCCCCAGTTTACAAAGTAAACCACCAACATACCAAAAATGATGGCAAACTGGTTAATCGAAACCAACCGGCCACGAATATTTTCAGGTGCAATTTCGCCAATGTACATCGGAACAATGGCCGATGCCATACCAACACCAATTCCGCCGATAATACGATAAACATTAAACATGTATAATAAGCCCATGGTTGCCTGTCCTTTTTCGAAAAATAAGAACTCGGGATATCCCGATCCAAGGGCGGAAATAAAGAAAAGTAAAGCTGCGATCATCAGCGATTTTTTACGGCCAATTTTTAAAGCAAAAATTCCGGAGATGCCGCCACCAATAATACAGCCAATCAGGGCACTTGAAATGGTAAGACCGTGAATTAAGGTACTTAAGCCCTGGCTATCGATCAGGAATGCCTGCACCGATTTTTCGGCACCGGAAATTACTGCAGTATCGTAACCAAAGAGCAAACCTCCAAGCGTAGCCACAATGGTTATCGAAAAAATATAAAAACGATTGTTCTTCATAATATTGGTAATGTTAGTGTGGTATAAAGAAGCCCAATTCAAACAAATTTTTGAACCGGGCTCCCTTTAATATGACTTAAGAAAAATCTCTATTTGTCGAATTCGGAAAGATGAAAAATAAATGCATTTTATGAGTTTTATAATCGTTCATGTTCTTCACGCATTCGTATCATATTCGATTCAACAAAAGATTTAAAATAAACAGTTTTATTGATCTGATTACAAATACCAGTTAATTAATTGTTCAACCATTTCTTGTTTGCCACTTATCTGAGCTGGCTCGCCAACTTGTTTTGCAATGGCATACATGTCTTCAATAGTTAATTTTCCAGTTTCAAATTCGGCACCTTTACCTTCATCGAACGAAGCATAACGTGCAGCACGCATAGCGCAGTATTGCGAGTCGTTAAGGATTTTGTCGGCAATTACCAATGCACGTGCAAATACATCCATACCACCAATGTGTGCGATAAAAATGTCTTCAAGATCGGTTGAATTACGACGTGTTTTTGCATCGAAGTTAATACCTCCTTCAGTAAAACCACCGGCAGGTAGAATCTCAAGCATCGCTTCAGTAACTTCGTAAATGTTGGTTGGGAATTCGTCGGTATCCCATCCGTTTTGGTAATCGCCTTTGTTGGCATCAATCGATCCAAGCAAACCGGCATCAGCCGACATTCTCAGATCGTGAGTAAAAGTATGACCGGCAAGTGTTGCGTGGTTTACTTCAATGTTCAGTTTGAAATCGTTTTCTAAACCATTAGCTTTCAGGAACCCGATAACGGTTTGTGCATCGTAATCGTATTGGTGTTTTGTTGGCTCCATTGGTTTTGGCTCAATAAAGAAAGAACCAGTAAAACCCTGTTTACGACCGTAATCGCGGGCCATACGAAGGAATTCTCCGAGGTGTGCCAATTCGCGTTTTGTATCGGTATTGTGCAGGCTCATATAACCTTCTCGTCCTCCCCAGAAAGTGTAACCGGTACCACCCAGTGCAATTGTTGCGTCAATGGCATTTTTTACCTGAACAGCAGCATTGGCAACCACGTTAAAATCAGGGTTAGTTGATGCACCATTCATGTAACGAGGGTTACTGAAAACGTTAGCAGTACCCCACAATAATTTTACGCCCGAATCGGCTTGCTTTTGTTTGGCAATCTCAACCAGTTTTGCCATACGTTTTTCAATCTCGAAAACAGTACCGTCGCCGGCAACATCAGTATCGTGGAAACAGTAGAAAGGAGCGCCTAGTTTGGTAATAAATTCAAAAGCCGCATCCATTTTTTCTTTGGCCGCATCCATTGGATCTGCAGCACCGTGCCATGGGAAAATTTGTGTTCCAGGTCCGAACGGATCATCGCCGGTTGCGCAGAAAGTGTGCCAGTAAGCCACTGCAAATCGCAGGTGTTCTTTCATTGTTTTTCCTGCAACAACTCTGTTCTCGTCGTACCACTTAAATGCCAGCGGATTTTTTGATTCAGGGCCTTCGAATTTAATTTTGTCGATCCCTTTAAAATACTCTTTGTTTCCTTTTAAAACTTCCATTTTTATAATTTTATGAATTGTTATTTTATTGCTTTTTCAAGTTCCGACTTCCAGTTTTCATAAGCTCCCTGGTAAGCTGTAACTTTTTGGGTATCGGGCTCAATTACATCCAGCTTTTTCAGGTTCGCGAAAGCTTCGTTAAACGATTTGTAATACCCCGATCCAACACCTGCTCCCCGCGCTGCACCAACCGATCCGTCTGTGTTGTACAGTTCAATGGTAGCTCCCGAAACACCTGCCAGTGTTTCTCTGAAAATAGGGCTGAGGAACATATTCGCTTTTCCGGCTTTAATTACCGATGCGTCGATTCCAATATTTTTCATAATGTCCATGCCGTATTTAAACGAGAAAACAATTCCTTCCTGTGCCGCACGTAGTAAATGACCTTTGCCGTGTATGTTAAAATTAACTCCCGAGAATAACGAACCTATATTTTGGTTCTGAAGAACGCGCTCAGCTCCATTTCCAAAGGGTAGGATAGATACACCCTCTGAACCAATTGCAACTTCCGATGCCAGTTCATTCATTTTTTCATATGAAAGATCTTCGGCCACCATTCGTTTCAGCCAGGCATTTAAAATTCCTGTTCCATTGATACACAACAGAACACCAAGTCGTGGATCTGCCGGTGTGTGATTAACGTGAGCAAAAGTATTTACACGCGATTGCGGATCGTATTTAATTTCTTTACTCACTCCATAAACCACACCCGAAGTTCCGGCTGTAGTGGCAATTTCTCCCGGATTAAGTACGTTTAATGAAAGTGCGTTATTGGGTTGATCTCCGGCTCGGTAACTTACTTTTGTTTTTGTAGACAGCCCCAATTCTGCAGCCGTTTTGGCGCTTACCTGGCCTGAGGAAGCAAACGTTGGAACTATTTGAGGAATGATTTCGGATGAAAAGCCATAGTTTTCGAACAACATTGTAGCCAGGTCGTTTTCTTTGAAATTCCACATAATTCCCTCAGAAAGACCACTGATGGTTGTTTGGGCTTCGCCGGTAAGTTTCATGGCAATATAATCGCCCGGAAGCATTATTTTATGCATCTTAGCAAAAATTTCCGGCTCGTTTTCTTTTACCCATTTTAGTTTTGAAGCGGTAAAATTACCCGGCGAGTTTAGTAGGTTGGTTAAACAACGTTGCCCGCCAAGTTCATCAAACGCTTTGTTGCCATAAACGGCAGCGCGACTGTCGCACCAAATAATCGACGGGCGTAAAACTTCCTGGTTTTTATCTACCATTACTAAACCATGCATTTGGTACGAAATACCAATCGACTCAATGCTCTCTTTGTCAATATTTGCCGTTGAAAGAACTTCTGACAAGGCTAATTTCAGGTTTTTCCACCAAAGTTCAGGTGCTTGTTCTGCCCATCCGGCTTTGTGCGCAGTAATTTTCATTTCCTGTTTTGGGTAAAACGATGAAGCTACCAGGTTTCCACTGTTTGCTTCTATTAGCGATACCTTAACTGAAGAGCTTCCTATGTCGAGTCCTAATAAGTGCATGATAATTAGTTGTTTTATTCTATTTAGTTTTCAATCTGTTCTGTTCTGATATGCTTGCAAAAATAGATGCATTTTCTGTTTTGTCAAACTTCAAAAAAGTGTTATAAAACACATTATAACGATGATCTGAGTTTTAATGTCGTTGGAACTTCAAAGTTTACGGCTTCGCCACTCAGTATAAATTCGGCAGCTTTTTGCCCCATTAAGTTAAAATCGGTGGAAATAACGGTAATCCCTTCTTTTACGTATTTTTTCATCGGAGTCTCGTTGTAAGAAATAACACCTACTTCGCGTCCGGGCTCAAATCCTTTTTCTGAACACTGATCGAGAAAACGGGCCAGCGTGCGGTCACTCACCAGAAAGTACAGATCGCCTTCTTGCAAATTAAACTCTTCAAATGTTGTAATAATCCTGTAATTAATGTTATTGTCTTTTCCAAAGCGCTCGAAATTATCAACCACTTCGTGCGGATGGTAGGTAAAATCAGGATAAAAAAGTGTAAAACGTTTGTATTTGCTTATGGCATCTTTGTGCGTGTCGAGGCTTTGATAAACCGTTTCGCCAAAATTTTGATAAACACATGATTTGCCTTCTCCATTAATCTTCCAGTCGATAATGAGGAGTTGTTCTTCCGGAATTTTATCGATAATCTTTTTCACTTTTTTGTGATCGAAATTCATCACAATATATTTAGTGTAACGCCCCACACTTTCGGTAATTATCTTTTCGAACAGATTAATATTGTAGTGGTGAAAATGCAGATCGACACTAATATTTTTTGGCAGGTGATTTAAAATAGAGTGATAAAGTACCTCTTTGTATGCCTTAAATGTATCGAGAAACAGAAATATTTTAGTGATTTTTCGGGTTACAAAATATCCACGATTGGGAACCGATTCAACCACGCCACGCCTTTTTAATTCAGCATAGGCTTTAAAAACAGTGTCGCGCGAAAGTTTACAGTCCTTCATTATCTGGTTAACAGAAGGAAGCATGTCGCCTTCTTTTAGTTCGTTCTGGCTTATGGAATCGAGAATGGCGTCAACCAATTGTTGAAATTTCAGAACACTCGAGTTCTTTTCAACGGTAAATTTAATGCTCATAGTTATGGTTTAATTTCAGAACTCTATTCTGTTCTGTTCCACAAAACTAGTCATTTATATTGTAATAACGATACATTTATACAAAGCGATTACCAGACTAGTTTTATTCATTTAACATTTATTAATGCCGCAAATACAATAGCAAAATACAAAATGCGTTTAAAACTGAAAGGGTAAAGTGAGGTTATTTTTTCTAGTGGTTAAGTTTGGTCAGCAATTCTTTTTTGCCTCATTTTTATCCTTTTTTCTTTTAAATTTGGGGAAGAAAAGAAGTTTTAAACCATGATTAAAGAACTTATAACCCGTAATCGCAGCTACCGTCGGTTCGACGAGAACGTTAAAATTTCAACAGAACAGATTATAAAATGGATAGACCTTGCACGACTTTCGGCCAGCGGACGAAATGCACAACCCTTAAAATATGCAGTTGTTACTGCTGAAGAAAAGTGTGAAAGAATTTTTCCCTTTTTAGGGTGGGCCGGTTATTTAAGCAACTGGAAAGGCCCGGCACAAGGCGAGCGTCCGGTGGCTTATATTGCAGTAATTAACGACGGAAACATAGCCGAAAACCATTATTGCGACGATGGAATTGCCATGCAAAGTATTTTGCTTGGCGCTGTTGAGGATGGTTTTGGCGGTTGTATGATTGGCTCGGTAAACAAAGCTAAAGTTGCCAAAATATTAGAACTCGATGAGAAACATGAGTTATTATGGGTAATTGCACTTGGCAAACCGATTGAAAAAGTGGTGGTTGAAGAGGCCGAAAATGGAAACATAAAATACTGGCGCGATGATGAGCAAGTACATCATGTACCTAAACGGCCAATCGATGAAATTGTATTATTAACAGATAACTAAGCATAAAAAAAGGATGGCACTGCCATCCTTTTCGTGTTTAACTCCTAAAAATTACCCCCTTATAAAAAGTGCCTTAATTATATGTTGAGCCATTTTCGGATTCTCTTTTAATCTCCTGGTTGAATAGTTAAACCATTTTTCTCCAAACGGAACATATACCCGCATTTTGTGCCCATCGTCAACTATTGATTGGCGCAATTCGGGCGTTACTCCGTAAAGCATCTGAAATTCGTACATATCTTTCGGGATGTTCATTTCATGAATCATCTCAATTGATTGTTCAACCAGGTATTTATCGTGAGTTGCAATTCCCACATACATCTTATTTTCAAACATGTATTTTAAATCAGCAAGGAAGTGTTTGCGAACCTCATCGTATTCCTTAAATGCGATATTTTCGGGTTCAACGTAAATTCCTTTACACAGCCTGAAACTGATTGGATAGTTCTCATTATTCAGGTCGTTAAGTGCCACAAGATCACTTTCGGTGCGACGTAAATACGCCTGAAGCACAAGACCTACGTGTTTTGGAAACTCGTTTCTTAAGCGGCGGAAAATATCCAATTCCATGTCAACACATTGAGAGTCTTCCATATCAATACGAATAAAGGAATCTTTCTCGGCCGCCAACTGGATAACCTCACGAAGCAGGTTATAACATACCTCTTTATCAATAAGTAACCCAAACATTGTTGGTTTTATCGAGAAATTACCCTTTACGTTTTCACTCGTAAAACGCTCGATCACTTCAAGGTATTCATTACGGTTTTTCTCAGCCTCATCAAGTGTGGTAATAAATTCACCCAAAATATCAACAGTAACTTCAATTCCTTTTTCGTTCAGAAGTTTTGAGGCAAGCAAACCTTCTTCCATCGATTCGCCTGCAATGTACCTTTTCGAGAATACCCAAACCAGTTTTTTGGGCATGTAAGGCAACATGTTTGCTATTAACTTATTCAACATTTTATAATTTAGGTAAATACTATTTTTCGCAGGATAAAAATACGATGTACGCGTCCCCTTGTGCAATGATGTTTATCATTGGCAAAGCATGATTTTAGGCAGCTTTTTTATAGAACTTGCTGATTATTAATAAGATCAAAAAATTGTTAATTAGAGTAGTGCATTTCGGCTAAAAAAGTATCTTTGTCGGGATTTAAAAGTTGAACCTAAAAATTTATTGAAAATATACAGCGTGATCAACACAAGGTATTTTGGATAAATTGATGAAGTAAAAATTAAAAAAAGATGAAAGGAACATCGTTAGTAGTTAGTGTAGTGCTTTTTGTTGCAGTTGCAGTGTTGTATGTTTTACATTTTACCGGAAAGGGAGTAAGTGAAGGAACAGAAATTAAAGCTGCAGCCGGTACTGGTGGCGATTTAAAGATCGCCTATATTAAAGCCGATTCGGTGCTGTTAAATTACAACTTGTCGCAAGATTTGCACGACGAATTTACCAAACAACAGGAAGCTTATACTACTGAATATGGAACAAAGCGCCAGTCGTTTGAAAAGGAAGCAGCAGCTTTCCAGGAAAAACTACAACGCGGAGGTTTTTTAACAGAACAACGTGCCGTTCAGGAACGTGATCGTTTATTGGGTAAAGAGCAGGAAATTCAGAAACTGGATCAGGAGTTATCTACTAAACTGGCCAAAATCCAACAGGATAACAATACCAAAATCCTGGAAAACATGATGGATTACCTGGAACGTTACAACGAAAAGGCGGGTTATGATTATATTTTAAGTGGCGCCAATGTTTTAATTGGTCCTGAATCAACCAATATTACCGCAGATGTTTTAACAGCATTGAACGCAGAATACGATGCTACAAAAACAGAATAGTACATCTAAAAAATGATATTGGAAATCCGGGTTAGCGCCCGGATTTTTTTTGCTTTTTATTTTAGCTTTGTTGAATGTTTGCCGATAAGTACCTGCATAAAAATCAACACAAACCCCTGATTGCGGAAGTACCGGAACCTGTGCCCGGAATAATCGTTGTGATTCCGTGTTTACGAGAACCGGAGCTGCTAAAAACGCTGTCTTCGTTAAATAACTGCGAATTGCCACAATGTAGAGTTGAAGTTATTTTACTCATCAATCAATCGGAAGTGGCCGATGAAGAAACTGCTCGTTTAAATGCACAAACAAAAGCTGAGGCTGATAAATGGATTGAGGCGAATAAGAAAAGCGGTATTCAATTTTATGCACTCGGTCCAATTCAATTAAAAAAGAAATGGGCGGGAGCCGGTTTAGCGCGTAAAAAAGGGATGGACGAAGCCATCAGCCGGTTTAACCGCCACGATTGCAAAGATGGTATTTTGGTTTCGCTTGACGCCGACACACTGGTTGCAAAAAACTACTTTTGTGAAATAGAAAAACATTTCAGGAGTCATCCCAAACAGGTGGGAGCTACACTGGCTTTTGAGCACCAAAAGCAAGACCTGGAGCAGAGACATTACGAAGGAATTGAACTTTACGAACTCTATCTCGGCTATTACAAACAAGCCCTGCAATATTCCGGCTATCCGTATTCTTTGTTTACCATTGGTTCTGCGTTTGCAGTTACAGCCGAAGCGTATGTAAAGCGCGGTGGAATGAACCGTAGACAAGCTGGCGAAGACTTCTACTTCTTACAAAACCTGGTGCAGATAGGACAGGTGGGCGAAATAACTAGTACTAAAGTTTATCCTTCAGCGCGTTTATCGAACCGGGTGCCTTTTGGTACCGGCCCTATTTTACAAAAATGGATGAACGGTGAAGAGGATCTTATGTTGACTTATAATTTCGGGGCTTTTAAAAATTTGCAGCAGTTTTTTGCACAAAAAGATTGTTTGTTTAAAATTTCAGAACGCGGTTATAAAGCGTTTTTGAGCACCTTAAACAAGCCAATGAGTGAATTTCTCGAACTGGATAATTTTTGGATTGAACTGCAGGACCTAATCAAAAATTGTTCCCGGCCGGAGACTTTTCAGTTACGCTTTTTCCAAAAATTCAATGCGTTCAAAATCCTGAAATTCCTGAATTTTGCTCACGAAAAATATTATAAAAAAGCCGATTTGCGGGATCAGATCAAATTATTGAATGCAGTGCTGAAGGATTGATACTTTTATGATGACTTATTACTTTTGTTATTCGGTATCAATAATTGAGTTGTAGTAGTTTCCAACTTGTTGTACAGTAGTTTTTTAAAACTCATGAAAAGCTGCCGTAGCGCTTTGCAGTGATTATATGGAATGATTCCATTCGGAAAAATTGGCACTAGCAAAATTCAGTAAAGAAAGATTAATTGAATATTAATATGTAGTTTGATGTTAACTGCTTGTTATATAGGTGTTTTGAGTGGGTGACTGTAAAACATATTAATTAAATCTTTTTTGAACTTTGATTTTATATCAAACTTTGTACTTTTGCTGAAAATGATAATGTTTAACTTTAAATTTCATTGCTATGGCATACAAAATTTCAGATGAATGTATTGCATGCGGTACTTGTATCGATGAGTGCCCGGTTGATGCGATTTCGGAAGGTGATATCTACACCATCGACGCAGAGCTGTGTACTGATTGTGGATCATGCGCAGAAGTTTGTCCCGTTGAGGCAATTGCTATTGAAGAATAGTCCGCTCAGCATAAAGACAATGAAGCTCGCGCATGCGGGCTTTTTTTATGCCCTTATTTTTGGTTCTTGCAGCGCGTTTAAAACCCATTCAATTGCATAAAAACAGTTGGAAGTATCAATAAAAAGCCAATAACAATTAGCATTATTGTAAACGATGCTACCCACTTAAACCACTTTTCATAAGGTATTCGTGCTACACCCAAAACGCCTATCAATACACCACTTGTGGGAGTAATCATGTTGGTAAATCCGTCGCCCAATTGAAAGATAACAACGGTAGTTTGGCGCGAAATTCCTATTAGATCCGAAATTTGCGACATAATCGGAATCGTAAGCGCTGCCTGTCCCGACCCGGACGGGATAAAAACATTAAGCATGGTTTGTATCAGGTACATAATTCCTACGGTTCCCACTTCTCCAAAATTTTGCATCGAGTCGGAAACATAAAATAGTATGGTGTCGATAATTTTTCCATCTTCAAGAATTACCACTATTCCGCGTGCCAAACCAACAATCATAGCTGCCGGAAGAATATCTTTGGCGCCATCCAGAAAGAGTTTGGTAATGGCATTGGGCGACTTGTTGGCTGCAATGCCGGAAAAAATACCCATGGCAAGAAAAATAGTGGCAATCTCTTTAATGTACCAACCGTGCCCCATTACGCCAATAACAAGGAACACTATTGTAAAAGTGAGCAGGGTTAAAATAAAATATTGCACCGATCGCCGCAACGTTAAAGCTCCCATTACAATAAAAAACAATGTTGCCGCCGGAATAATTGGTGCTGTAATGAGGCTATTTCCAATGGCAATTGAGCTTTTGGGAATGAAGACAGAAAAAACGATGAGTGCAACAGAAATGATTGTGAAAGCAAACCAGGCCGCGGCAGATTTTATCTTTTCTATTTTTACGTTAGTGGTTTCATTGCGCGACCGCCAGTACGCATCGTCCTCATAAACAGACGATTTTGTAGGATCTTTTTTTATTTTTGCTGCATAGCGCAGAATAAAAGCAAAGCCGAAAAAGTTAATTATCAGCCACATTACAATTCGATATTCCAATCCTGAAAACAACGGAATATGCGAAAGCCCCTGGGCAACGCCAATGGTAAACGGATTTAGAAATGCGCCTGCAAAGCCCAGTGCTGCAGCAATAAAACACAGCGAAACACCAACAATCGAATCGTAACCCATTGAAATGGCCAGCGGAACAAAAATAATGGTGAAAGCAATGGTTTCTTCGCTCATGCCAAATATGGCTCCAAACAGGCTGAAAATGGTCATTACTGCAACAAGCACAATGTTGTGAACGCCAACAAAAGCCAGCATTTTCGATTGCTCCAATCGTTTTATACGTTTCAGGAAAGTGTAAATACCGATGTCGATTGACTTGCTGTCGTTCAAAATCCAGAACGATCCGCCAATAAGCAAAATAAGTGCAATAATATCGGAGGTACGCAGAAAACCATCAAAAAACGACGAGAATATTTGCCAGGTTTGCAGTTGGCTATCGGTTTCGTGAAACGAGCCGGTTTTAATTACACTGCGTTCAACGCCGTTAACAACTACCTGTTCCCGTTCAAATTGGCCACCGGGGATTAGCCAGGTTAGTACGGCACAAAAAACAATCAGGAAAAATATGATGACATAGGTATGCGGAACTTTCTTTAACATACAAACAGATTTTTTGCCAAGGTAATAAAATCTGAAAGAACAGGATCCGGAGTTTGCTCGCCACCTGTAGATGTTGGTAGAAGTGTGTTTTAAAAGAACAAAGGGTTGCCGGTATATTGTCGGCAACCCCAAGTTGTTATTTGCTAAATCTTCTTCCCGATGTAAAACGCATAGCCATAAAAATCCTTGTATTTGTTATACAATTTCTCTTCATGTCGTTGGTTGGCAATAAAATCTTCAGCAGCTTTATCGCCTGCGTGGTTTTTAAGAAAGACTTTTTGCGCCTTGCAATGCATCGAATAAAAATCGGTCCAGCAATATACCGGCAAAATAAACGATGCCACCGGTACATAACCGGCTTGTTGCATTTGAACCATTTTATTCGGAATCGTGTCAATTCCGGGATAGGCGTCCATCCAGAAATCGTGAATCTCCTGCGGACGTTCATCCGTAAACCACGATGCCTCGCTTACTGCAACATGTCCTCCCGGTTTCAAAAATTCTTTCCATTCCCGCAACCCGCGTTCAAAACCGATGTTGTAAATAGCGCCTTCCGACCAGATTAAATCCAGCTCCTCATGCTGAAAAGGCAGTTGATCCATCGAACCAACAATTCCTTTTACACGTTTTTCCAGTTTTAATTGATGCGCATTTTTATTAAACAGATCGATGAAAGTGGGGAAGAGGTCGATTCCTGTTATCTGACCTGGCGTATGTTGTGCCAAAACCATTGTTTGGCCACCTGTTCCACACCCCAGGTCAGCAATCTTTGCTTCTTTCCCAAGCCCCTCAATAAAACTCAGGGCTTTAGTTGTAATTTCAGCACTGCCCGGTCCCTGGCGTTCAAGGTGTGCGAAAAATTCGCAAATTAAACTTACTTCGAATTCGTGTATTGATTTATTTTCGTTACTCATTTTATAGTAAATTATGCCCGAAACGCTTTCGTTATAATGGTTTTAAAGTTTCAGGCGGTTTGTAAAATAGGATATAAAAATAGCCCCGACAGGAATCTGTCAGAGTTAAACGAATGGATAACCAAAGGCCTGATGCCAAAGGTTATTTACTTCACGGAATCCAAATTTGTATATAACATGCAAAAATTTTACCGCGGCAAAGATAGCTGTTTTTCCCAGAAAAGTGACAGCTTGATTCAACCTTTCTTTGTTTTAAGTGTTGGAATGAGACTGTTTGAAGAGGAAGAATATTGATAGAATGAAAAAGATAAGAATCAGTTTGTTAACCGGCATTTTTGCCCTGTTTTATGTTTTAAATGTAAATGCCCAGGAGCACCACGATCACGATGATAATGAGCACCACGACCATACCCACGGCCACAAAACCGAAATAGGGGTTGGGAATTCGCTTGTTTATTTTTTTGGTGAAGAGGAACTGAGTTACGGCCTGCATTTTCATGTGGTTCGAAATATTGGTCATTCGAATTTTGGTGCAGGGCTGGCTTACGAACGTATTTTCGATGAGCACACGCACAACACAATAGGCATTGTTGGCAGTTACACTCCGGTTGATCGTTTACATTTTGCGCTAACACCAGGAATTGCTTTTGAAGGTGAAGACTGGGGCGAGAAAAATTTTGCCCTTCACTTTGAAACTGCCTACGATTTTCAGGTGGGTAATATTCACATGGGGCCAATGGTTGAACTGGGGTACAATTTTGAGCATGTTCACCTTAGCACCGGCATTCATATTGGTTTTGGGCTCTAGATTGCCAAGGTCGTTTACTCCATAAATTAGCGAAGAAAAAGGCCTTTAGTGAAAAAGTAATTTAATTCACCAATCGATTATTGCAGACGCGTCATTCTTGCCTGCCTGTATTCGAGATTTTTTATAATCCAATCCTTCGTCCCGATCAGAGCATCGGAACACCTCCTTTTCAAAAAAGGAGTACAAGCACAAAGCAACTTGCAAATTGTAGCTTGTAACTTGCAACTTTCTCAAAAACATGTAACCCACAACAACTTCGTGCGTCTTTTCAATAGCCGGATCATTTAATCCGAAGAAAACTAAAGCTATTGAAACATGATTAAGAACTTATTGAAACACAGCCTGCGGGCACTGAAGAAGCAGAAAGGATACGTTGCCATCAACATTTTAGGGCTCGCCATTGGAATCGCCTGTAGTATTATCATCGCCTTGTTTATCATCCATGAGTTAAGTTACGACCAGTACAACGAAAACAAAGACCGGATGTACCGTGTAATACTCGACGGTAAAATTGGCGAACAGGAAGTTGAAGCTTCATACACAGCAGCAGTTATCGGGCCCACAATGGCCATCGATTTTCCCGAGGTGGAAAAGTTTTGTCGCCTGAATACCTGGGGCGAAGCCATTGTAAAAAAGGAGGATGTAGCTTATGTGATCGAGGATTTCGCAGAGGTGGATTCTACTTTCTTCCAGATCTTCTCCATTCCGTTGCTAAAAGGTAGCAGCAAAACTGTGCTGAATGAACCCAACACCATGGTTTTATCGGAGTCAACAGCAAAAAAGATTTTTGGAAACGAAGATCCCATCAATAAACTTTTGCGGGTAAACACCGGGCAGGAGCCTTACCGCATAACCGGAGTAATGGCCGATATTCCTGAGGAAACACATTTAAATGCCAATATCCTTACTTCGTTTATGACCAACAACAGGGCCAACGACCCCGAGTGGCTGAACAATAGTTTCTCCACCTATGTGTTGCTAAAACCCAATACTTCGCCCGAAACTGTGGAAGCCAAATTCCCCGACATGATCAAAAAATATGTAGGGCCCAGAGTGCAACAGCTGTTTGGCGTTTCGTTGAGTGATTTTGTAACGCAGGGCAACCGCTACGAATTTCGCCTGCAGCCGGTAACAAAAATTCACCTGATGCCGGAAATCGAGCACGAAGTAAAACCGGCCACCGACCCCAAATACCTGGTCATATTCAGCAGTGTGGCTATTCTGATTATTGTAATTGCCTCCATAAATTTTATGAACCTGTCGACCGCGCAGGCCACTAAACGCGCCAAAGAAATTGGTGTGAAAAAGGTAAGTGGTTCATCAAAAGGAATGCTGATTTTGCAGTTCCTTACCGATTCAATACTGATATCGTTTATTGCACTGGTGCTGGCCGTTGTTATCGTATTTATATCGTTGCCTTTTTTTAACGATGTATTCGATACACAGGTCAGTTTTAATCTCATTGAGCATTTTTATTACATCCCGCTGCTTATTGTATTTGCCCTTTTTGTGGGTTTTATTGCGGGTGCTTACCCGGCCTTTTACCTCTCGTCGTTTAATCCGAATACTGTCTTGCGCGGAAAACTTCGAGACGGGGCCAAAAACGGAAAATTACGCCGTATCCTGGTGTCGGTACAGTTTCTTATTTCCATTGTTCTTATTGTGGGCACCATTATTATGTACCGCCAGCTAACCTTCATGGTAAACAAAGATGTGGGTTTCAACAAAGAGCGTTTAATGGTGATCCAGAGTGCCGGTTCTATTGGCGACCAGGTAAAGGCTTTTAAACAGGAAATTCTGAAAATACCCGGTGTTGAATATGTTTCGGCGTCAACCGCTGTTCCGGGGCACAACACCAACAACAACGGTTATATGCTCGAAGGCCGCGACGGACAGAGCTACCTGATGCAAACCGCCTATGTGGATTACGATTACCTGGCAACCTACAACATCCAGCTCAGCGACGGCCGCTTTTTCGACCGCGAGTATGGTGCCGACCGTGAGGCGTGTGTGGTAAACCGCAAAACCATTGAAGAGTTTGGAATTAACGATTATACACAGGAACGTTTTGTTGTGGTTTTTAACGACGAAGGCGACAAAAAATTTATGCCCATCATCGGGGTGTGTAACAATTTTCATTTCGAATCGCTGCACAGCCGCATTAACCCCTATGTGATGCGCTTTAAGGAAGACGACAATAACTGGGGTTTTATTTCGGTGAAATTTAATACCGATGCACCGGCAGCTGCCATTAGCCAGATTGAAGACAGCTGGAAACGTTTTGCATCGAATAACCCGCTGCGCTACTTTTTTATGGATGAAGATTTTTCGCAGATGTATAAATCCGAGCGGCAGAATGCCAAACTATCGGTGGTGTTTGCCATACTGGGGATTTTTATTGCCGCACTCGGACTGTTCGGGCTTACCTCGTTTACCGTTGAGCAGCGCACTAAAGAAGTGGGTGTGCGCAAAGCACTGGGCGCTTCGGGATACAGTATTTTTTACCTCATTTCGAAAGAGATCGTTATCCTGGTTTGTGTGGCAACGCTGGTGGCCAGTCCGCTAATTTACTGGGTAGCCACCAACTGGCTGCACAATTATTACTACCGCATCCACCTCGGTGTGCTCGAGTTTGTTATTGGTTTTATTGCGGCCATTTCAATAGCACTGGCTACCATTAGTTATAAAACGCTGCAAACACTGCGGATTAATCCGGCGCATACCTTGAGGTATGAGTAGATGTTGAAGGATGAAGGACTGAGGGATTGAATTTGGGAATGCTTTAATGCTGCAATGCTTCAATCTGCAGTAGCTTTACGAAACTTCGAGCCTTCTTTGTTCAAGATTGTGGTTATTGTTTTTTACTGAAGGATTGAAGGACTGATAAATTGAAAAATTGTTGAATTGAAGATTGCCAATTGTAATTTTGCCAACTGCCAATTACTTGCAACCTGATGCGTGCATATTGTAACTGGCATTTTTCAGCAGATTGATTTTAAGATTGATGAAGATTGAAGGATTGATAAATTAAAAAATTGTTGAATTGAAGATTGCCAATTGTAATTTTGCCAACTGCCAATTACTTGCAACCTGGTACTTGCGTATTGTAACTCGCATTATTAAGCAGATTGATTTTAAGATTGATGAAGATTGAAAAAGATTAAGCGACTGAAAAAATTGCTGGATAGTAAGGTTGCTGTTGCTATTTCGGCGATTACCAACATTTTGATATTTAAAGCGGATTGCAATATCATTTCTTTTGCACCGAGGCTTTAGTCGTTAATGAAATTAGTGATGACTAAAGCCTCTTCTCAGTATTTTCTCCTAAATCAAGGACCTAAAGATTGGAGCAAACAAGTAGGTTGCACTGAATCATTTCATGTATTTTTTCGTAAGTTTAGTCGTAATTATTTTTTGATATGACTAAAGCTCGCATAGGTGAAAACGAAATTCCTAAACTAAAAAAAAGTGCAGAACAGTTTTACCGAATAAGCGATCATGTTCCTATTGTGCTGTATGACTACATCTTACATCCTGATGGTTCTAATCAATTTCAATATGTGAGTTCGAGTTGCGAGGAGATTCTGGAATTAACAGAAGAAGAAATGCTCAATGACTCGATGGTCTTTTGGAGCAGGGTTCATCAGGACGATATTGAAATGTTACGGGCGGAAGATGAAAGAACAACCCGTGAAAATTCGATTTTCAAATTTGAATTTCGTTACATTACAAAATCAGGAAAGACAAAATGGTTGCAGGCTTCGTCAAATCCCTCGAAGCTATTGTATGGAAATACCTATTTATTTAGTGGCTATTGTTTAGACATTACCGAAAAGAAAAATTTGGAGAATGAGCTAAAACAAGAATTAGTGACGAAGGATAAATTCTTATCCATTCTTTCACACGATATACGAACACCATTGGGGTCACTGATGGCATTCTCTGAATTACTTCATGAAAAACTAGTCAAACAGGATTACACCGATCTTCTTGATTATTCGGCGATCATTAAAAATACCTCTGAACTAACATTTCATTTTTTCGATAATTTACTGGCCTGGGGAAGGTCGCAGAAAGGTATAAACGATTTTAATCCTGACTATTATTCGATTAACAGCATTATTAACGAGGTAATGGGATTATTGAATGCAGCTGTATTGCAAAAAAATATTCAGCTTGAATTTGACATCGATAAAAATATCGAGGTGTTTGTCGATAAGAACATGATAAAAACGGTACTTCGTAACTTGTTATCAAATGCGGTTAAATTTACTGCTGATTATGGCAAGATAAGTGTCTCAACAAAAGTATCATCTCATACTCTCGAAATTTCCATTCAGGATAGTGGAACAGGAATGAGTAAAGACAGGCTTGATAACCTTTTAAAATTGGATAAAATTGTTTCTGAAAAAGGAACAAGGGGAGAAAAAGGTTCGGGCCTGGGGTTGGTTTTATGTAATGAGTTTGTTCAGAAACATAATGGCACCATTAAGGCCGAAAGTGAACCCAACAAGGGGAGTATCTTTACCATTGAACTGCCTTTAAGGCAAAATACAATTGCTGTCGAAAAAGCTTAAGCTGTCAGCACAAAGCCACAAAAACACCGCTCACCTGATTCTAAAACGTATCTTATCACTGCGAGCGAGTGAAGTAATCTAATCCACTGTTCCGTGCACAGTATCGGATTTTTGTTTTGGCCGGAATGCTTTTCCTACGAAAATAAATAGCAGGTAAAGCAGAGCCAGGTAAATAACCACGTTGCCTATTCGGGAATAAACTGTGTTGGGTGAATGAATGGGTACCTGTGCATAAACAATTTTGGCATCGTTATGAAAACTATTGGAAGCTGCCAGAGAGTTGCCTCGATAATCGGTAACAGTTGTAAGGCCTTTGCCGTTTGCTCTTATCACTGAAAATCCGTGCTGAATACCGGGCAAGGTGGCCATCTCGGCGTGAAAAGGAGTAATTCCTTCCCAGTCGAAAGCCGGCACCAAAAGAATGTCGATACCGGCATTACCGGCCTGTTTCAGGTAATGGGGCATATCCAGATCGGAACAGATAACCGTCGCCAATCGTCCGTATTCGGTGTTTGTATAGGGCAGTTTTGCATCGCCGCTGTTAACAATCGGCGCCTCGGCATAAGGATGTAAAAACGATTTTTTGTATTCCCAAACTTTTTTGCCATCCGAAGCTACCAGGATACTTACATTATTGAACGGCTTGTCGCCCTTTTGAATACTCTTTTCAAGAAAGGCAAGCAAAACATACACATGCTCATTCGAACAAAGCTGAGACATCTCCTGCAGCACTTGTTCCTTTTCATTCTGATCGAGAATTAAAGCTGCCTCATTCCACACCATTATTTTTGCCCCCTGACTCGCGGCCTCGTGCGTTCGGGTAATCATACGATTAATTGCCACTGAATCCGAAAACAGTCCGTCAGGGAATTCATTTCCGGCATCCTTTGCCAGTTCCGTTAATGCCTCCTGATGGCTACTTACCACCGCATGAATATCGGTATTGCTTAAAATGGCTGCTACTTTTACGGTTTCGGGTTCCTGTTTTGCGGCAAACATGCGCACCGTTCCATATACCATTACAACACAAAGTACCACAGCATAAAGTAATGTTCCTTTTAGCCATTGCCTGTTATTTTCGTCTTTTTCAATAATGCGGTTAACGACCGGGGCAAACCAAAGTACCAAAAAAGAAACTCCAAATATTCCTCCAACTGAACTAAACTGCAGCAATGGTTTTACCGCAAACTGCGTATGGGCCACCGATCCCCAGGTTCCGATGGCAAAACTGGCAGCATACTCCACTAATATGGCCACCGACGGAAAAATAAACGTATAGTACCAGGGCTTGTCTTTGCGGTATAAAAAACGATCGGCCAGGTAAGCAATACTGTACAGCATGCAAAAACTTAAACCGTTAAACAGATCGACGGCAGGAAGATGAAAAAGGTTGTTGCCGGTTTGCGATAACATTCCTGAAACAAACAAAAGCAAAAAGAAATACAGAAATTCGAATTTCCCGGCCCGGCGGAAATAATACAAGAGAAATACCGGGGCAATCCATGCTGCCCATGCCACCGACCAGTTAATACCTGCCAGTGTTAGCGCAGCAGCACCAACAAGCAGGGCCATGCTTTTAATTATCCGTTGTTTTGTTTTCATGCTTTTGTGTTTCATAATCGCTTTGGTTCTACATTCCGGGCGCTGTTTCTTTTGGCTCGAATTATTCGTTATTTTTGAGTACAAAATTATCAGGCTCATTACGAATTGAAATAGTGATTATTCATCATTTTATGGCTTACCGTACCGATCAGTTAAATAAAAAGCGTTTACAGAATTTAGCGGCTCACAACTGTGCTGTTGATGAAACAGACTACAAACGTATTCAGCCAAAAATTGAACTACTGCAACGCCTTGCGGAGACAGAGCGGGCGATGTATGCCGTTTTTGATATGCACAAAGGTAATTACCTGCTAAAAAGTACGGAGCAGCAGAAGTTGTTTGGAAAATTATTGACGGATGGGAATAATCGATTTGATGCCGATATGGTTTACCGAAACATTCACCCCGATGACCTTCCATTTGTGCTGGAAATCGACAACCTGACCTATCGGTTTTTTGATGCGCTGCCGGCTGACGAGAAAAAAGAATATAAACTGGTTTACGATTTTAGGATAAAAAATACCGAAGGAAACTACCTGCGCTATATGCACCAGGTAATTATTTTGGAGCAAGATAAAAACGGGCGTTCTTGGCTCTCGCTGGTTATCTCTGATTTGTTACCCGAACAAGCGGCGCAAACAAAATGCCAGCGCCGAATGATTAATATGAAAACCGGTAAACTGCATTATTTATCTGCTGAAGAGAAATCGGAAACTGCATATTTACTCACCAAACGCGAGCGCGAAGTGCTCGAACTGATCGCTTTGGGCTACGACAGCAAGAGTATTTCGGAGAAGTTATTTATCAGTGTTAATACGGTAAATAATCACCGCCAGAATATTCTTCGGAAAACAAGAGCCGAAAACACAACACAGGCTTTGCTTTATGCCAAACGACTAGGAATAATTTAATTGGATAGAGAATAAAGGGAGTAATCCAGCAGCTATTAAATGGTCTGGGGAGTGCAAGGATTGCCACGGTCGTTCCTCCCTCGCAACGACTTTGTTTGTGTGGGTTACCCGGCAGCGGACAATGAACTCATTCATCCCGGCACGATTGTTTGTTGTCCGCTGCCCTAATTTACCCCAATTGCGTGTCATTGCGAGCGTAGCGAAGCAATCTGTTTTACCACCCCGTCAGCGAAAAGATGTTTTTTATTCATGGCAGTATTTCGTGTCGCTGCCACCCCTCCTGGCAGGAGGGGAAACGTTCGTGCAATATTTATTTTTTGTAATTATGAATTGAAATGCGTTCATTTCTCCTCCTCTCATGAGAGCCTGTCCCGATCGTAGCATCGGGAAGGAACCAAAGGGGGATTGCCCGAGATTGCCACGGTCGTTCCTCCCTCGCAATGACATTGTTTATTGAGAAAAGCAGGCAGCGGACAATGAACTCGTTCATCCCGGCATGATTGTTTGTTGTCCGCTGCCCCGATCATTATACAATCGTGTCATTGCGATCCCGATGAGTAAAACGAATCGGGAGAAGCAATCTCCGTCCGTCAACTTGTAGCTTGCAATTTCTTTCCTCCTTTTTACTTTCAACTTTTGCCTTTTGCCTTGAAATCTTTTCCCTTATTTTCTTTTATTTTATGTAAACAATAGTTACTTTCGGAATTCATTACCCGGTCACAGAGAGAAGATTCATTGTGTTGTTTGGGCCCCCGGGAAGTAGTTGGATTAGCCGTTTGTAAACGTTATAAGCATTAGTAAATACTTACAAATGGATATGTTGTTGAAAACGATATGTACATGAAAAATAATGATTACCTGTTGCTATAAGAAATATAAGTATAGTACATATACACATACATTATAGGCAATGTTGAAAAAGAGCCTATTGCAAAGTGTTGAATTATTAAATTAAATTTGTAATTGTAAAAAAAGAAATCTGATTCTCACATTCAAAATATAATGACAAGAAAACCTAAAATAGCAACAGTGGATTTATTCTGTGGCGTGGGAGGTCTAACTCACGGACTAAAAAAAGCAGGAATAAAAGTTAGAGCAGGGATTGATTTGGATACGAGTTGCAAATATGCCTACGAAGCGAATAACAATGCAAAATTTATTGGTGAGGACATATCTAAAATAAACGGAGAAGATTTGACAAAGTTCTGGAAAGAAGATGAGGTAAAAGTTTTAGTGGGGTGTGCTCCTTGTCAACCCTTTTCAGCTCATTCAAATAAAGTTAAAAATAAAGAGGTTGGAGATAAATGGAATTTATTAAATGAATTTTTAAGAATTGCAGAGGAAACAAAACCGATTGTAATTTCAATGGAAAATGTACCTAATTTATCAAACAAAGATATTTTTAAAAATTTCGTTAATAAACTCCATGAACTTGGGTATAATGTTTCATATAAAAACGTTTACTGCCCTGATTACGGAATACCTCAAAAAAGACGACGACTTGTTTTATTAGCATCAAGACTAGGTGAAATTTCTTTAATTCCACCAACTCATAAGCCAGAAAACTATGTAACTGTGAAAGAAGCAATTTCTCATCTAGAGAAAATTGAAAGTGGAGAAAAATCCCAAAATGACAAATTGCATTTTACAACAAGGTTAACGGACATCAATTTAAGACGAATGAAAGCTTCAGTTCCTAACGGAAGTTGGGAAGATTGGAGTGAGAATTTAAGACTTAATTGTCATAAAAAACAAACAGGAAAAACATATAAGGCTGTTTATGGGAGAATGTCTTGGGACGAACCTTCTCCAACAATCACAACCCAGTTTTATAACTATGGGACTGGCAGATTTGGTCATCCAGAACAAGATAGAGCATTAACTGTTCGTGAGGCTTCTATCCTTCAAAGTTTCCCTGAAGATTACAAATTCTATGAGAAAGAAACCGATATTTATATAACCAAAATTGGTACTCACATTGGAAATGCTGTTCCAGTTAAGCTTGGTTATATAATTGGAAAAAGCATAATAAAACACCTCAAAACTAATAACAATGAGCAACTTCACATTCAACATCTCACTTAGTGTATTAAATCATCTTGGGCGAAACTTATATCGAAATTTTATTACTGTCTTAGGTGAGGCAATCTCAAATTCATGGGATGCCGACGCAAAAAATGTTTGGATATATATTGACAGAGATAAGAATTCGCTAATTATAAAAGATGATGGTGTTGGAATGAGCTCAGAAGATTTTCAAACTAAATTTCTGAAAATTGGTTATTCAAAACGTAAAGATGGCGTTGACAAGACAAAAGGTAATCGTCCTTTTATTGGTAGGAAAGGTATTGGGAAACTTGCATTACTGTCTTGCGCAAAAAGAATCCATATTATTTCTAAGACAAAAACAACGGAATTCGTAGGTGGAATAATTGACAATAGTGAATTAGATACCGCAATAAATGATGACTTGACGCCGCAACAATATCCCCTTGAAGATGTTGATTTGAATTTATTTAATTCGCTTAAAGACGGTTTAGAGAGCGGGACAGTAATATACTTTGAACAGGTCAACGATGGAATCCGAAATCGAATTGAATACATACGAAAATTAATAGCTCTCTTCTTTCGGTTTTCTTTAATTGATAACAGTTTTAAAATTCATTTAAATGACGACCCAATTACCTTAAATGAACTAAATGATTTATCGTTAAGCACTCAATTTGTATGGCAAATAAATACATTAGATGACCCCTATTTAAAAGAAAAAATATCTGCAACAAGCGAACACATTGAACAGTATAAAAAAGTTATATCTTCTTTTGCTATTAATGGATTTATTGCTTCAGTTGAAAAACCTTCGCATTTAAAGATACGACAAACAACTGAAAAGGTAACTGTTGATTTATATGTTAATGGTCGACTTAGAGAAAAGGATTTATTAAAACATATTCCCTCAACAAGACTTGTTGAAAGTTATTTATATGGTCAGATTCATTACAATAATCTTGATGGAGATAAAGACCGTTTTACAAGTAGTCGTGAAGGTGTCATTTCAGATGACCCACTTTTTAAGTTGTTTTTAGATGAGCTAAATTCAATAGTTCAAAATTTAATGAAGGATTGGGACGGTTGGCGTAGAAAGTTAAATCAAGATGGCGACCCTGACGACACGAGAATCACTCGGAAGGAGAGAAAATCAAGAGAGTTGTTCAATACCGTTGTTGATGAATATGTTCCCCCCAAATCCTCGACGAATAGAAATGTTGTTGATGATTGGGTGACCTCATTAAGCGACGAAGCACAATTCAATTTATCTTCATATGCTGAATGTTTTGTTTCAGAAAACCTACTAAGAAAATACATAAGAGAAAAAAATGTAACAATATCATCTGAAGCACAAACTGAATTTGAGAAATGGAAAAACAAAGAAGAACAGGCTAAAAACAAGGCTAATATAAGTTTTGATATTCGTGACAAAGTTGATGATTTACATTATTTGTCAATGGATTATTTAGCAAACCTTGCAGACATGCATAAAGAACATAAAGTAACAGCATTGTCAAGAGATGCAATTACTTATAAACCTGTGAGAGATGCTATGGCTCATACCTCTGTATTAACTGCTATTGCAAAACAAAGTTTGAGCTTAACATACGAAAATATAAAAGCAAGAATAAAAAAACTGTTAGAATAAACACTGCCTATAACAAAGAACCTCCTCGCTACCGCGCGACTCCCTTCCCCCGCTGGCGCGGATTTGTAATCCGTGCTACTAACTAAAAACCTAAAACAAAAACAATGGAAAATCTTCAAGTCTTCGTATTCATCTTTATAGTCATTGTAATTTTTCTAATAGCACTCTACCTTATCCCAATAGCTTTGTGGTTTGCAGCCTTAATTGCCGGAGTGCGTATTTCTTTGATGGAACTGCTGCTTATGCGTTTGCGCCGCTCTCCTGTAGAAGAGATTGTCAGGGGACTTATTGCCTCAACAAAAGGTGGAATTAATGTAAACCGCGATGAGTTGGAAGCATGGGCTTTAGCCGGAGGAAATGTGCAAAATGTGGTTAATGGAATGATTGCAGCAAAACGAGCTGGTTATCCGCTTTCATTTAAAAATGCAACTAAAGCCGATGCGCAGGGATTGGATATTGTTAGTTCTGTAAAAGAAAAATTGCGTGAAACTGAAAAAGTAAACTTTGAATAAAACCGCTACCGCGCCCCCGAAATTTCGGGGCTTCGCGTGGCTAACAGATAATCCGTAACTCGGTTGAAACAACCGAAAAAAATTGCTTCATAGCATCGCATATATTTTATAAAACGATAAGCAAACATGTATAACCCGAATATCCATCACAGAAGAACCATCCGGCTAAAAAACTACGATTATTCCGCTGCGGGATTATACTTTATTACGCTGTGCACTACTAATCGGGAACATATCTTTGGCCAAATAATAAACGGCGAAATGATTTATAATGCCTTTGGCAACATCGCCACAGAAGAATGGGCAAAGACACCGGAGATCCGGAAAAATATTTCCCTCGGCGAATTTATTATCATGCCCAACCATTTTCACGCCATAATCAGCATCGATTATAAAATTACAGACGAGGGAAACGATCCTATCGGAAAATTTCAATCGCCATCGCAAACCATTGGCGCAATAATAAGAGGCTATAAAGGCGCTACCACCAAGCGCATAAATCAAATCATCCGGGAGGCGAAAGCAGGAAGGGGAGATAGGGCGGGCGATCTGGTTACGGGCGTATTGCAATACGCCCCAAGCCGATCCCCAAGCCGATCCCCAATCGGCGCGCTATCGGGAGAAGGCTCGATCTGGCAGCGCAATTATTACGAAAGCATCATTCGAACGGAAAGAGCCTATCGGAATATCTCAAATTATATTATCAATAATCCTTTAAAATGGCATCTCGATAGATTAAGATGATCTATTCTCGAAGAAAGCACGGGCGTATTGCCATACGCCCCGACGGAAAAATAATAATATTAAAAATTCGATTTGCAAAAGACCATGATTTACAATAACTTGTGCATTAATTAACCAAATACCTCAACGTGTTAACTTAAAAACAATAAAAACTCACAAATTATGGCAACCACAACACCAACGGGGATTCCCGAGCCTGTTATTAACGAGGCTACCCAACTGATTACAAATGCACTTACTGTTTTAAAACCGTATTTAATTGCTTTAACGCCCATGGAGCGGCGAACAATGACAAAAATGAGTGACCGCTCGTATCCGTTTGTAGAAAAAACGCGCGACTATACCATTTCCCTGCCGCAGTTTATCCCTCCGTACATGGATGCAGCTAAGCTAAACACCGACCTTGAACTTTACGATCACCTTATCGATCTTCTGCGCCTCAGCAAACAGCTTACAAACGGCCTAGACGACACCGCAATGAAAGTAGGAGGAGCATGTTTCTCGAATGCACTGAATTATTACGGCACAACAAAACAAGCTACCAAGCTGAATGTGCCGGGGGCCAAAAACACTTACGAAGATTTGAGCAAACGTTTTGCTAAAAACCGGAACGATAAAGAGGAGGAAGCAAAAGAAGAAGCTGAAGAGCAATAACTTATTCTTTCAATAACAGGATTTATACTTTAACGGGGAACACAAATTGTTGTGTTCCCTTTTTATGGGCTTCAGCTGTTCAACTGAATCCATCAAAAGAACTCCGTTTAACCTCTGATGTACAACATCGACCTTCCAATGCATTAATTAATACTTCCGAGGTACAAATTATAGCCTCCGAAGTACTTATTAGCACCTCCGAGGTATTAATTATAGCTTCAGAGGCTCAAATTAGTTCTTCCGAACATCTAATTAATACCTCAGAGGCTCAACGAATAGCTTCCGAACCACAAACTAATACATCAGAAGGTATAATTATAGCTTCCGAAGTATTAACGATAGCATCAGAAGAACGAATTAAAACCTAAGAAGTACAAAATACAACATCAGAGGTACAAACATCACCATCAGAAGTACTACATTTTATATCATAGGTTTTCTGCTTTGTTTGTTTTAATTGGTTCTGTATCAGTGTTATGCCGCAAAGCATAAAAATTATCGGGCATATGCTTTGGCAATAGGTGCAGGGGTGCCGTAATTTCGATTAAGTGTTAAACAATAATAATTTTTAATCAATTAAAACACACGATTATGGATAACAAAATCAATTTTACCCTTCCGCCCGAAGTAGTAACACAAGTAAATGAAGCACTGGCAACGATTGCCACAGCCTTGCAACCGTACATGATCGCTTTATCACCCGACGAACGCCGCGAGCTCCCGAAAATGAGTGACAAAACCCAGCCATTTGTTGATAAAGCGCTCGACTACCTGAGCCGTGCACCACAGTTTGCACCTCCGTATATGGATGTGGATGGCATGCGCAACGATATGGCGGTGCATAACCAACTGATGCCCATGCTGCGCCAGGTGCGTATTCTGTCGGATAACCTCGACGATACCACCATGGAAGCCGGTGCCGAAAGTTATGTTGCTGCATTAATGTATTACAACTCGGTAAAAATGGCGGCTAAAATGGACATTCCGGGGGCCAAATCGATTTACGACGACCTGAGTAAACGTTTTGAAAAATCGACTTCGGAGAGCGAAGACACACCGGCAGTAGTTCAACCAGGATAAACTTCTCGGGGCATATGTGGACAGAAGCGTTTGTTAGTTTCAAAGATGCATCGGTAACGGTGCATCTTTTTTTATCCCCCTTGTCGAAGTGCCTGTCCCGATTGCAACATCGTGAGGAATTTAAGGGGGATTGATTAGATTGCTTCAGTCGTTCCTCCCTCGCAATGACTTCGTTTGTGTGGGTAACCGGCAGCGGACAATGAACTCGTTCATTCCGGCACGATTGTTTGTTGTCCGCTGCCCTAATTTACCCCAATTGCGTGTCATTGCGAGCGTAGCAAAGCAAGCTCACGAAGACAACTTCTTTAGCAAAACGAGGACGAGAATCCCCTGGCGAAGAGCCTGTCCTTATCGTGGCGGCTTTCTTATGTGGCAAATTTGTAATTCAATCCCAAAACCAAATACGAATAAACAAAAATGGAAAATCAAAGCTACCCGGGCGTATTTTTAAGAGTTAAGGCAGTGGTAATCGATTCAGTGATACTTATTTTGCTTATGATGGGAGCTGTTGACTTGTTCGATAGCATTAGCAACGTTCCCGACTTTGTGCGAATAACTGCCTTTGTATTTTTCCTGTTATACGATCCGCTTTTCACCAGCATATTTGGCGGTACCATTGGTCATTTTTTATTTGGAATACGGGTAAAACGTGCCAATAACCCACAGAAAAATATTCTCTTTCCGCTGGCTGTTGTCCGCTACCTTATAAAAACTTTTCTGGGTTGGCTATCGCTAATTACCGTAACCGGCAATAAAAAAGCAAAGGCCATTCACGATATTGTGGTACAATCGGTTGTAGTTTATAATAACCCGGTCGGCGCGATAAACTAATCCTCTGTGTTCACTTTTGTTTTACGTAAACAATATTTACTTTTATCACACGTACTCAAAAGAGCATAGAAACATTTCCGAACATGAAAAATTACAAATTGTTGTTTATCCTGCCCCTTCTTCTTTTGCTTGGATCATGCATTTTCGATAACGACGATGATGAGCCAATGTCTTATTTGTTTATTGAAAGTTTTACGGAAACCGATGGCGTATTGATTTCCGGCCCCGAGCCACCGGCGCTGCAAATTGATTTTCCTACCTATCGTTACGATGAAGATCTTCATACGCTAAATGGCATTATCGATTTTCAGCTAAATAAAAACCTCAAATTTATATTAGGGGGAGGCGAATGTTTGTCGGGAACTGCAGGTAGTGGATGTGCCAGTGGGCTAAGCGGAGTGAATGAAATACCTTTTGAACACAGCTCGTTTGAGGTGCTGAAAATTGAGGATAATGGTACAATACGGTTTATTTATGATGACGAAGTTTACAGTTTGGCGGTGTACGAAGAACGTTCCGTGGTAACTTCGTACATGGACACGACTGATGTGGATGGAGTAAACAGTATCTCCGAAATTACAAGTACACATACCATATCGAATTTTGGATTTATTGATGAGGAAGATATTCTTTCCTGGGAGTGGTAAGCGAAAAAGATCATTTCCCAGGGCCGTAATTCGTTACCTCATAAAAACTTTTCTGGGTTGGCTATCATAAATCACCGAAGCAGCAATATAAAGGGCAAAGGCCATTCACAACATGGCAGTGAGGTTGGTGGTAGTTTATAAGCGTTAAGTCAATCACCTTCAGCGATCTTCTTTTTATTCCTCCTAATGAAGATAAGATTATTTATTCAGCAAATTAATACTTATATTTAGAGAACTTTCCCCGGTCACATTTCGAAAAAACCAAAATATCGTTTTTTGACCGCCGGAAAAAACAAAAACATATCAGGCATGATTGGGTAATCATTTGTTGGTTCGTAAAATGATTGTGATACGGAGTTGAAAGATAAGCCTGAGCCCAAAACTAATGAAAGGTTTTGCCCTGCCGGCAATACCAAAAAGACCCGTACTATGAGACAGCGAATGATAAAAAATGTAAGTCCGGAGAATCTTGATACCACAAATTTTGATGTGTTAAGCAAGCTCAATTTTTCTTCCATTTTCGAGAACACCCACGATAGTGTTTGGGCTATCAATACTGCATACGACATTTTGTACACCAATCGTGTTTTTGCGGCTGCTTTTTATGCCAACTTCGGAATTAAATTAAAGCCGGGAGTGAACCTGTTGCTGTCGCTTCCCGAGCCGTTGAGAAAAGAATGGAAAATAAGGTATGACCGGGCTTTGAATAATGAATCGTTTTCGTTTATCGATCATGTACGCCATGGTGATAGTTCGCTTTATATCGAGGTGTTTATGAATCCGATTATTTTGGAAGAAAAAGTAGTTGGAGCCATGTTTTTTGGTAAGGATATTACCGGCAGGAAACAGGATGAACAGGCTTTAATCGATTCGCAGCTGCTGTTAAAAACCAGTCTCGAAAGCCAAAAGGATACCATTCTGTTTTCGATTAACAGAAATTATGAATACCTGTACTTTAATACGGCCCATTACCATGTGATGAAATATGCTTATGGCAGTGAAATAGAAGTTGGGATGAATATCCTTGATTGCATAAGTAATAGCGAAGACCGCCTGGTTGCCAAAGAGAATTACGACCGTGCTTTGCGTGGAGAATCGCACTCTAACATTCGCATATTCGGCGATGAAAACCTGGCCTATTATGAAAGTTTTTTTAACCCGATATACAACGACGAACATGAAATTGTTGGGGCTACGGGATTGGCACGAGACATAAGCGAACGAAGAAAATCGGAACTGGCCCTGCAAAAAAGCGAGCAGGAACTTAAGGAATTGAATTCGACTAAAGACAAGCTTTTTTCGATTATTGCACACGATTTGCGAAGTCCGTTTAATAATATTCTGGGGTTTTCGGAAATGCTAATCGATCGTATGGATGATCTCACCGATGAGGAAACCACAAAGTTTTTAAGATACATCAACACATCGGCGTATAACACGCTTACCTTGCTCGAAAATCTGTTAAACTGGGCCAAAACGCATACCGGGCAAATAAATGTTAGGATTGAAAAAACAGTGATATCTGATGTTATTTCCAGGGTGCTTGAACTCGAGAAGTCGATGGGAAAAGCAAAGAACATTTCATTAACGTACATCAACGACGATTCGATTGTGGTTTATGCTGATGAAAACCTGTTGCGAATTATTCTTCGAAACCTGATTTCGAATGCCATAAAATTTACTGAACCCGGAGGAGAAATTACCGTTTGTGTGCTGCAAAAAAACGATTGGGTTGAGGTTACGGTTGCCGATAATGGTGTTGGCATTAGCCCCGAAAAAATAGAAAAGCTGTTTACCGTAGCTTCCGACTCGGGAACTCGGGGAACCGCCAACGAAAAAGGATCGGGGCTTGGACTGGTGCTTTGTAAAGAACTGGTTGAAAAGCAAGGTGGCGAAATAGGAGTGGAAAGTGAAGTGGGCGAAGGAAGCCGCTTTATGTTTACCCTGCCGTCGAAGAATCTGAGTGAGGTGTAAGGTTCTGTGTGCCGGTTGGCCGGGAATCTCACAGTTGTTTTTATTGCCGGCTGTTTCTTAATTTTGAACACCACATGTTGTCATCTCCACTGCTAATAGTTGAAGGCGGAAATAACTAATCCCATAATTAATCTGTTCCTCAAAGTGCGAGGGTAGAAAGTTGCCGCACAAACTGGCAAAATAATCCCGTAAAAGTTAAGCAAACTGATTTCCATCATTTCAAAAATGGCCGGTAAAAGGTTGATTTATGCGTGCAATTTTGTACCTTTTTATAACAAACAGTAAACAGCCGCAGAATGAAGTTATTACTCGAAAACATAAAAGAGTTGGTTCAGGTAGAGGATCAGCCCGTTCCGTTCAGGGCCGGAAAAGAAATGGCAAAAGTAAATACCATAAAAAATGCTTTTCTGATTATCCGCGATGAGGTGATTGAGGATTTTGGCCCGATGGAGGAGTTAAAAGATAAATATTTTGATGATGATCTGTTGATTGAAATCGACTGCTCGAACCGGCTTGTTTATCCTAGTTTTTGCGATTCGCATACACATTTGGTTTATGCTGCGCCACGCGAAAAAGAATTTGTAGACCGCATTAAAGGCTTGTCGTACGAAGAGATTGCACGCCGTGGAGGCGGGATTTTGAATTCGGCAAAACTGTTGCACGAAACATCGGAAGAAGATTTGTACGAAAGTGCGATGGAGCGCGTTTGGGAGATCGTTAAAATGGGAACGGGTGCTGTTGAGATTAAAAGTGGTTACGGATTAAATACCGAAGACGAACTAAAAATGTTACGCGTTATTCAACGGGTCAAACAAACTTCGCCCATTTGTGTACGCGCTAATTTTTTAGGAGCGCACGCTATTCCGCTGGAGTATAAAAACAATCCGGCAGAATATGTCGATATCATCATTAACGAAATGATTCCGCAGGTGGCTGCCGAAGAGCTGGCCGATTTTATTGATGTGTTTTGCGATCAGGGATTTTTCTCGGTGGAAGACACCGAACGTATTCTTATGGCCGGGTTGAAATACGGCTTGCGGCCAAAAATCCATGCCAACGAACTGGGATTAACAGGTGGAATCCAGGCCGGAGTGAAATACAATGCACTTTCGGTCGATCACCTGGAATATGTGGGAGAAGATGAAATTGCCGCGCTATTAGATTCGGAAACTATGCCGACTGTTTTGCCGGGAGCAGCTTTCTTTTTGAATATGAAATTGTCGCCGGTGCGCGAAATGATAGAAGCCGGTTTACCGGTGGCGCTGGCATCCGATTTTAACCCGGGATCGTCGCCAAGTGGAAACATGAGCTTGATTTCGGCAATGGGCTGCATCAACTTTAAAATGTTACCCGAAGAAGTGATCAATGCCACCACGCTAAACACGGCCTACGCCATGGGAATTAGCGAAAGCTACGGAAGTATTGCCCGCGGGAAAATTGCGAACCTGTTTATTACCAGCGAAGTTCCAGGAATAGAGTATTTGCCGTATGCTTACGGTTCGAATCTGGTAGAAACGGTGATCATTAACGGGGAAGTACAAAACTTCTAAAACTCACTGCAAAAAATCATAAGCTAGATCTAAGTGTATTTCTATTTTCGTATTGTCAAGGGGAATACAAACTTTGGGTTTCCGGAATAGGGCACCCGACAAAAATTGAACTATGAAAAAAATTATCGAATGCGTTCCTAACTTTTCAGAAGGACGCGATATGAGTATAATCAAGGAAATTACCAATGCCATTGAAAGTGTGGCCGATATAAGTTTGCTGGATGTCGACCCAGGAAAAGCGACCAACCGCACCGTGGTAACATTTGTAGGTACACCCGACGATGTTATCGAGGCTGCATTTCGCGGAATAAAACGTGCTGCCGAGCTGATCGATATGAGTCAGCACAAAGGAGAACATCCGCGTTTTGGTGCCACCGACGTTTGTCCTTTGGTACCGGTTGCCAATGTTAGCATGGAAGAGGCAATTGAGTATGCAAGAAAACTGGGGCAGCGTGTTGGCGAAGAATTGGGAATCCCGGTATTTAGCTACGAGTTTGCTGCGTTTAAGGAAGAACGCCGAAGTCTGGCCAATTGTCGCTCGGGCGAATACGAAGCTTTAAAGGAGCGCATCACCACCGAAAAATGGAAACCGGATTTTGGACCAAATGAATGGAACGAAAGAGTGGCCGGAAGTGGAGCCACTGCCATTGGTGCCCGTAACTTTTTGGTGGCCTACAACATTAACCTGAATACAACTTCAACCCGTCGTGCCAATGCCATTGCTTTTGATATTCGTGAAGCAGGTCGTGTAAAACGCGAGGGAAATCCAGTGACAGGTAAAATTGTAAACGACGAAAATGGTGAACCGGTTCGTATTCCAGGCAGTCTGAAAAAGACACGTGCCATTGGCTGGTTCATCGAAGAATATGGTGTGGCTCAAATCTCCATAAACCTAACGGATATTACTGTTACGCCGGTACATGTTGCTTTTGATGAAACCTGTAAAAAGGCTACCGAACGGGGAATTCGTGTAACGGGTTCGGAGCTGGTGGGATTAATTCCGCTGCAGGCAATGTTGGATGCGGGAAAATATTTCCTGCGCAAACAAGAGCGCTCAACCGGAATTTCGGATGAGGAGATTATAAAAATTGCCATCAAATCGCTGGGGCTGGATGAACTGGCACCTTTTGATCCGAAAAAGAAGATCATTGAATATGTGATTGAAGATAAATCAGCGAAAAAGCTGGTTGACATGACTTTAACGCAATTTAAAGATGAAACAGCTTCCGAATCGCCGGCTCCGGGTGGAGGGTCCATTTCAGCCTATGTGGGTGCTTTGGGAGGCGCTTTAGGTGCGATGGTGGCTAACTTGTCGGCACATAAACGTGGCTGGGACGAACGTTGGGAAGAATTCTCTGATTGGGCTGAAAAAGGAAAATATTACCATTCAGCACTGTTAAACTGTGTGGATGAAGATACCGACGCTTTCAATAAAATTATGGCTGCGTTTGGATTGCCAAAATCCAGCGAACAGGAAAAAGCCGAGCGCAAACAAGCCATTCACGATGCTACAAAAAATGCCATTGAAGTGCCATTGAAAGTAATGCAACTGGCGCACGATTCGCTGGAGGTGATGCAGGCTATGGCAGAAGTTGGTAATCCGAATTCAGTTTCCGATGCCGGGGTAGGAGCTTTGTGTGCACGAACTGCTGTTGAAGGCGCTTACCTGAATGTGAAAATCAATGCAGCCGGTTTTGCTGATGCTGAATTTTTGGAAAGTGCTTTGGTAAAAGCTGAGAATTTACTGAAAGCAGCTAAAGAAAAAGAGGCAGAAATTCTGGCAACAGTCAATAAAAAGATTGAAGGATAAAAGTTGTTGTCATTTCGACGAGTAAGCGAGGAGAAATCTGTTGTAAAACGAAAAGATTTCTCTCCGCGTTCGAAATGACATAAACATAAAAGCTTTAAGTGCTAGGTGCAAAAACAAAAGATTAAGGCGGTGAAAACTAAAATTTCATCGCCTTAGTTTTTGAATCTTTTCAGAGACGGTTCCGCGCTCTGTCCAGCGAATAATTTGGAAGACAAATCCGATCACTTTTCCCGGATCAGTTATCAACCGGGTTTTGCCGGCTACTTTTATATCTCTGACTTTAATTGTTTCAGGCCAGCTAACCTCTTTAAATACAACTATTTCTTTAGCAAATTTCCATGCTCCATCACGTGCGATCTTCATACTAAAATCTACCAGAAAATTATCCACTTGACCAGCCCACTTCAGTAGTTTTCTTAGAAATGGCCAGATTGAAGAAAGTCCTTGCTGTACTTCGTCTACCATCGATGCCAGAATGTCGTTTATGCGTTTAAAATCATCTTCCAGTTCATCGATCTTTCCGGGGGCCGAAATTTCAGCTGCAGCTATTCCAAGATCGAGATTGATATGAGCGTTCATGCCCAACAAAAGATGTTGGACAACCAAAAGATTACTATTCGGGGCTTCAGTAAAAGCAATTTTCCACGATTGAGATACCGGTTGGTTGTTCTTCCAGGCGAAATACGCATCGATGTAGCGTTTGGCAAAAACAACATCCAGCTTTTCCATTCGTGGGCCGTTATCAAAAAATCCGGCAGCAATTTCTTCTTTTACTTTGATTGTAACTTTTTGGTAGAGAACGGCAAAATAACCCGATGTTTCTCCGGTTTTTAACGATTCTTCAATAATGGAATCTAATACTCGGATTACATCGTCAATACTTTCTATTGGTTTCATGTGGTGTTCATCTTGGTTGCACTATTTCTTAGCAACAAACAAACCAAACAAGTGTTGAGGAAGAAGTTCGGAGATATAAGAAAATCGAAAAATCAGTTGTCATTTCGACGAGTGAGCAAGGAGAAATCTGTTACAATATTGTTGAATGTAACAGATTTCTCGCTTCGTTCGAAATGACATTTTTTGTTTAATTGTTTTCCTGTGGCTGGTAGTTTTTTTGCAGACCTACGAGTATAATAATTCCTAATCGTGTTAAAGCAAACACTAGAATACCGCACAAAGGAGCAACCAGCGCTATTTTTAATCCGTCGGCAAATACACTTGGAGCTACATCGCCCATCGCCTGTACTTTGTCGAAGATCATAATCAGTCCGAAAACACGGCCTAAAAATCCCCAGGCAACGGCAAACCAGCTTATTTGCTTCAGCAATTCAACGGTCTTGTATTTTTCTCCTTTCATTAAAAGTCCACGTACAAAGATCCCTATTATTACTAGAAATGACAGTACAATGATGTAGGTAAAAGCGGGGCCGCCATCGTTAAGTTTGCTAATTAATGCATTCATAATTTTTCGTTTTTTAATAAATACTAATCAAATGTAAGTTGGAAAATGATCGTATTTATTTTATTGCGACAGATGGAACATTTTGTACGCGTTTTTTCAAAATTACGCTTATAAACCGAATATGAAATGTTATAAATGCAACAAAAGGAAGAAAACCCGCATTTCGTCGCTAAAAAAATGTTGGTTCACGAAAATTAAGTAGTATTGTATAAATGAACTTTTGGAAGAAAATAAATTTTAAAACGATCCTTTTTCATTCGCTGTTTTGGGTGGCGGTTTGGTTCTTCTTTTTCTATTTTTTTAGCTATAATTCTGAGAAAGTTGATTATGCTTTGTGGTTCTCGAGCGGATTACTGCCGCTAACCATTGGCGTTACCTATTTTGTAAATTACCGCCTTATTCCCCGGTACTTGCTGGCTAAGCGCTACTGGAAATTTGCACTCTACAGTTTTTATACGTTCGTTTATATTTCCTACGTCATCTCGTTACTTATTTATACCTGCCTGATTTTGGTGCTTAAGTTCAACCTGAACGAGATGCCGCCCATGAGCAAGAATTTTTTCTTCGTTTTACTGCTGGTTATTATTGTTGTTGGCGTAATTAGTTTTGTGAGCATCCTGAACCAGAGTTTTAAAACAGCTACTGCAAACAAGGAGTTGCAAAACAAAATTCTGGAAACACAACTTCAGTTAAAAGATCAGGAACTACATTATTTAAAACGCCAGATTCATCCGCATTTCCTTTTCAATACATTAAATACGATTTACGGTTTTGCGTTAAAACAATCGAAACAAACGCCCGATATTATTCTGAAACTCTCGAACCTGCTCGATTATATTTTGTACCAGGTAAATAAGCCGCTGGTAAGTTTAAAGGAGGAAGTGTTGCATATTCAGGAGTACATTGAGTTGGAAAAAGTACGTTTTCAGGACACGCTGAAGGTGGATTTCCAATCATCGGAAGTGAATGAAGAAATTCAGGTAGCGCCGATGTTATTGATTCCGTTTGTTGAAAATGCCTTTAAACATGGTAACTTAGTAGATGGATTTTTGCACATTAAAATTAAAGTGCGGGTTGACAATGACTGCCTGGAATTTGAAATAGCAAATTCGTTTATTACTGAGGATAGCGAACACAAAAATGGCGGACTGGGACTTTTGAATATTCGGAAACGGCTGGATTTGAATTACCCGAATAATTATGAATTAACGCACGAGATAAAAGAAAACTGGTACAGTGCCAAACTTGTTATTTGCGACCTGACACAAACAGAACAAGCAAATCGGGAAAATGACTAAAAAAATTCGATGCATAATAGTTGATGACGAGCCAATGGCACGCGAAATTCTGGAGAATCATCTTCGGAAAATCGAAACGGTTGAAATTGTTGCGTCGTGCAAAAATGCCATCGAGGCTTTTAATGTGATCAGCAGTCAGCCGGTGGATTTGGTTTTTCTCGATATAAATATGCCGGAGATTTCTGGCTTGTCGTTTGCCAAATCGATTAACAACTCAGTGAAAGTAATATTTACGACGGCTTATCGCGAGTATGCGGTGGATGGTTTTGATTTGCAGGCAGTGGATTACTTACTAAAACCCATATCGTTTGGCCGGCTGATGCAAAGTATCAATAAATACCTCAGCGAAAATCAGCAGATGACATTGGAGGAGCCAGCCAAAATCGAGCCTGAAAAAAGCGAATCGATCTTTGTGCGCTCCGACCGAAAAATGATAAAAATAAATTTCCCGGAGATTCTCTATATCGAAAGTCTTGCCGACTATATAAAGATCCACTTAGTTGACAAAACCATTGTTACCCGCGAAACCATCTCCAGCATTGAAGCCAAATTACCACAACAGGATTTTCTGCGTGTGCACCGCTCATTTATTGTGGCCGTAAATGCAATCAATTCGTTTACTACCGAAATCATTGAAATTGGTAAAAAGCAAATTCCTGTAAGTCGCAGTTATAAAGAAGCAGTGCTGAAAAAACTTCAATAGTAAATTCATTTTCTCCTTTTTTTTTACACAAAGTGACTATGCAGTCATTTTTATTTTTATATTTGTGACCAGCTAGTCATAATTATGCCAAAAGAAACATTTATAAAGCTAAAAGAAGAAAAGAAAAAGCAGATTACAGATGCTTTTTTGAGGGAGTTTGCCGTGAAGACTTACGACGAAGCTTCCATTTCGATGGTGGTGAAACAGTTGAGAATTGCCAAAGGAAGCGTTTACCAGTATTTTGATGATAAGCTTGATTTGTTTATGTATTTGTTAGGTGAATCAGTGGCCGTAAAGACCAGGTATACCGGTTCGTTAAAAAGAGAGAACTACGCTGACTTTTGGGCGTATTTTTCTGATTTGTACGAGTACGGATTTCAATTTGATGATGAAAATCCCTTGCAAAGTCATTTTTTGCATAACCTTACACAAAATCTCAATTCGCTTTCCATAAAACATTTATACAACGACTTGCTTTCGCAGGTGGTAACCGGATTTGAAACAATGGCTGATTATGAAGTGCAAAACGGATTTTTCCGTAGCGATATTCCGGTAAAAACGCAGGGATTCGTTTTGTACAAACTGGGTGTCAGTATTCAGGAGCAACTGGAAGTGACAGGAATAATCAATCCTAAAGAAAGTATTGAAAAGCAGCAACCGGTTTATTTCGGTAAAAAGGACGAATTGATGCAGGTTGTTGCCGATTATATAAAACTGGCCAGGCCGGCTTTTAACAAAAACTAAACAAATGATACAGGTTGAAAATTTGGTGTTTCAATACCCCGGAAACGATGGCCCAACATTAAAAGGCCTCAATTTTTCCATAGCAAAGGGTGAGATATTTGGTTTTCTGGGGCCTTCGGGAGCCGGGAAAAGTACCGCGCAAAAAGTGTTGTATAAAATTCTGGAAGGCTACAAAGGACAGGTGAATATCGATGGGAAAAATCTTTCGGAGTGGAACAATTCGTATTTCGAACGCATTGGTGTTGGCTTTGAGTTGCCTAATCATTACCTGAAATTAACGGGAAAAAAAACCTGGAGCTGTTTGCTGCTTTTTATCCAAATGGTAAACAAAAAAACAGCGCTGAACTTTTTGAAATGGTTGATCTGCTGGATGCCATGGATAAGCCGGTTGAGACATATTCGAAAGGAATGAAAATGCGCCTGAATTTTATTCGCGCCATTCAGCACGATCCTGATATTTTGTTTTTTGATGAGCCAACCACCGGCCTCGATCCGGTAAATGCACACAAAATTAAGCAGCATATCCTGGACCTGAAAAACCGTGGAAAAACCATTTTTGTAACTACACACAGCATGGAAACTGCCGATGGAATTTGCGATCGTGTGTCGTTTATTGTGGATGGTAAACTGGTACTCACCGACACTCCGCGCAACCTGAAAAGCAGTTACGGGAAAGAAGCTGTTAAGGTTGATTTGAAAAATGGCCGTACAGAAGAGTTTCCGTTGAAAGATCTTGGTGTAAATCCGCAATTTCTGGACTTTCTAAAAGAGGATGAGGTGAAGCGCATTCATACGCTTGAAGCTACTTTGGAAGAGGTTTTTATTCGTGTAACCGGAAAATCGCTCGATCATGAATAGTTTTGGTTCGCAATTAAAATGGCAGTTTGTTTTGCTGCAAAAGAACAGCATTATCGCGGTTAGTTTTGCAGTAACGCTGATGTACGGACTTGTGTTATATTTTCTGCGCGATATTAACGGCTTGGATAAATTAGTAGTTGCCCTCGTTCTGAACGATCCGTCGGTAATTGGCTACTTTTTTATTGCACTGGCCATTTATATCGAACTGAAACATCAGATTTTGCAGGCGATTTTTGTAACGCCCTTCAACCTGCATCATTTGCTCATCTCAAAAGTTATCTCCATTTCCCTTATCGGAGTGGTTTGCTCGCTTGGTTTGGCATTTTCGGTAAAAGGGTTCGATTTTAACATCGCCTTGTTTGCAGTGGGCTCGCTTGCCATTTCTATTCTTTCGGCTTTGCTGGGCTTGTATATGCTTACTTTTTCCGATGAGATATTAAAATTTACCATGACCTCCATTCCAGTTTTTCTTGTGTTTGTAAACCTGCCGCTCATTCAGTACCTCGGAGTTTTGGAGTTAGGAATTGTGAAATACATTCTTCCCATTCAGGGAAGCCTCGACCTGATTGATTATGCGATTAGCGGCACAACCGTTAATTTTATTTATGCTATAATTTCGATTTTGGTTTTTATCCCGCTTTTTTACTGGCTGGCATTTCGTCGATTTTTAAGCAATATAGTTCATCAATAAATCATTAGAGATGAAGAAGATATTTAAACTTGCTTTTACTGATTTTAAGTTGATCTTTCGTGATCCGTCACTGAAATCATTTTTAGTATTGCCTGTAATTATGTTTGCGCTAATAATTTGGGCGGTGCCTCCGCTACTTGAAAAATACGCTTTTCTTGTTCCGTATCTTTCCTTGTTTTTGGTGGTTGCCGTTATTGAAAACACACAGATGTTTTGCTTTATAAATTCCATGGTTCTTATCGACGAAAAAGAGTCGGAAGTGGCTAAAGTGTACGGTATTGTTCCGCTAAGCAAGTTGGAGTACATCGTTTCCCGATTTCTGATTCCTTATTTATTTACGGTTGTACTAAACCTGATTTTGTTGTTTGTTCAAACAATATGCGAGTTGTCGCTAATTTCAATATTGCTGATTTCATTTTTGGCGGCTTTGGTGGTGCCGGTCTATGCTTTAGCAGTTAACTCAGTAGTGCAAAACCGCATGCAGGGAATGGTTTATGTAAAAGCATTTAATATGTTGGTATTGATCCCGATTGCTGCTTTTTTTGTACCCGAAAGATTTGTGCATCTTTTTGGTATTTTTCCAACACATTGGGTATTTCAGTCCATCGATAAAGCCACACAAAACCTTTCTATTAACTTATTTGCATCCATAGGTTTTGTGTTTTTTTTGATTTTACTGTGGTTGGTTTCCCGAATATTTATCCGGAAACATTTTGTGTAAGATTAATGATGAATTACCAAATGCCACTTAAGCCATCTTCCAAGGCTCTTTTATAACTCTCGCGGTTAAATTCATACAGAAACGGTGCTTTATGGGCTCCTCCTGTTTTCCGTTCGTTTAGTTTGGTCAGAATTTTATACGACAATATTTTTCGTTGAAAGTTTCTTCGGTCGAGTTCTCTCCCTAAAATCGTTTCGTATAGCTTTTGCAACTGCGGCATGGTAAACTTTCGTGGCAGTAATTTTAACCCAATAGGTTGCTGGTTAAGCTGTATGCGTAGTGTTGTCAGAGCGTTTTCAATTATATTTTTATGGTCGATAAACATCTCTACATCGGCAAAAGGACTCATCCACTCGCAGCCTTCAGAAAGTGCATCGGGTTGCGGATTTACTTTCGAAAATTCAACCAGCGCATAAAAACCAACCGATATAAAACGTTTTTTGAAAAATTCAACAACTTCCGGTGGCTCATTTTTTAAAAAATCGGGATTCGGTTTTTGAGGTTTATCCCGGTCCGGATCGCTAAATACCTTAAACTGTTTCAGGAAAATGTTATCAAGCCCGGTGCGTTCTTTTAAGGTTCGCTCGGCTGCCTGTTCCAGGGTTTCGTTGTGCTTTAAAAATCCACCCGGTAAACCATACGCCTTGGTGTGTTTTAAACGAAGCAATAAAACCTTTAATTCGTTGTCGTGAAATCCAAATATTACACAATCAAGAGAGATGTGGTCAAGTAACTCTGAAACCTGAAGATGATGTTTAGCCGTCAATGTTTACTTATTTTAAAAAGATACAAAATAACCGATTTTTTTTGAATCTAAGTTTTCAATGCGAACTTAGTTTTGTTCGCAATAAAAACCAATGACTTTTACGTGTTTTGAAAGATTGCAGCAGGAGTTTGTTTATTCATAGGTTAAATTGCTTTTTTTAGTAATTAATTCAGTCGTTTACGAAACTCTGAAGGATTCATTCCAACCTTTTTTTTAAAGATTAAACTGAAGTAATGAATGGTTTGAAAGCCCAGTTCCAAACTAATCTCTTTAATACTTTTATCAGTAGAAATTAGTAATTCTTTCGCTCGGATTATCCGAAGTTGTAAATGATATTGCCCCGGAGAAACGCCTGTGTATTTTTTAAACATCTTCCGAAAATAAGAGTAGCCAACATTGTGCTGGCGTGCCAATTCCTCTAAATTGAACTCTTGGGCAGCATCTTGCCGCATTAAAAATCTCACTTCTTCAATTACTTTCGAGATCTGTTTTCCGGAGAATCCTTTTCGTTTTTCGAATGAAATAATATACCCCAGCAGTTTTACTACCATACCCGAAGCGATTTGCTGGTAACCCGGCCGTTCTTTTTCAACCAGGTCGCTGATTTTTAAATAGGTATCAATAATTTCTTCGCGAATGCCACATTGAATAACCGGTTGTTGCGACGAAAATGTTGGGTGTTTAAAAAGTTGGTTGGCAATATAACCGTTAAAACCAACATAATTTTCTACCCATCCGGTTTTTTTTATGGGGCGGTAACGGTGCCATTCGTTGGGGAAAATAACGACCAAACTTCCCGGTTTAACCTGGAATTTACCATGTGCATTTTCAAATATGCCGGCACCTTCGGTTATATAATTCAGTTGAAATTCATGCAGTATTCGTCCGCTTTTCCATTCAAAATAATATTCCGAGGGATGTTCCCGCGGCGGATACATGGTATTGGCTTTTATTCGTGCATAACCTGCCACCTTTAAATATAAACCCCAGTTTATATCCTCTTTACTTGTTGTTAGGTATTTAAAATACTCGTTCATTCAAATAGTGCCAAAAAATATAAATTTTTTGCCAAATTCTGTATTGTTATCTTAAAAAAACGCCTCTACTTTTGACATGAACTTATAGACTTAGATTTAAATTAATAAAACAATCAAACTTTAGATTATGAATTTTATAATTGGATTGGCGATTATCGCTGTCGGAAGTTTTGGGCAATCGAGCTCATACGTCCCAATTAACAAGGTTAAAAATTGGTCGTGGGAAAGCTTCTGGTTAACACAAGGCGTTTTTGCCTGGTTGGTATTTCCTTTACTTGGTGCTTTATTGGCAGTTCCTGCCGGTCATTCGCTTGGCGAAATTCTTACAAGCGGTAATGGCGCAATCTGGAAAACAATGGGTTATGGTGTGCTTTGGGGAGTTGGTGGTCTTACCTTCGGGTTAAGTATGCGCTACCTGGGCGTTGCGCTGGGCCAGTCAATTTCGTTGGGTACCTGTTCTGCATTCGGAACAATTATTCCGGCACTTATGGAGGGAACCGATCTTTTTCATGGAAAAGGTTTGGTGCTGTTAATTGCTGTAAGTATTGCTATTGCAGGTATCGCTATTATTGGTTATGCCGGTAGTTTGCGTGCTAAAAACATGTCGGAAGAGGATCGAAAAGCTGCTGTTAAAGATTTTGCTTTGGGAAAAGGATTGCTGGTTGCGTTGCTTGCCGGTGTAATGAGTGCTTGTTTTAGTCTTGGTTTGGCAGCCGGTCAGCCAATTGCAGATGCTGCTGCGCAAATGGGATCGAAAGTATTATTTGTAACCTTGCCTGCTACCTTGCTGGTAACTATGGGCGGATTTCTTACCAATGCGATTTATTGTCTGTATCAAAATGTAAAAAACAAAACCATTAAAGATTATATTTCTGTTCCGGCAAATGTGCTGGTAAATAACCTGCTTTTTTGCGCGCTTGCAGGAGTATTGTGGTATTCTCAATTCTTCGGCCTTGGTGTTGGAAAAAGCTTTTTCGAAGAAGGCAGTATAATTATGGTATTCTCGTGGAGTATCCTCATGTCGCTAAACGTTACATTCAGTAATGTTTGGGGAATTATTCTGAAAGAATGGAAAGGTGTTGGAGCTAAAACATGGACAATCCTGATCATCGGATTGATTATTCTCATTTTCTCAACTTTCGTAATCAACTTCTAAAATATTTAGACACAATTTTTTTGAAATAATTATAAATCAATAAAACAAAAATTATGAGTGAATCAATCAAAAAAGCCTATGAACTGGCTAAAGAGCAATATGCCGCCATTGGTGTAGATACTGAAGCAGCGTTGAAAAAAATGAGTGAATTAACCATTTCACTTCACTGTTGGCAAACAGATGATGTTGGTGGTTTTGAAACTCCCGATGCAACACTTTCAGGAGGTGGTATTCAAACAACAGGTAACTACCCTGGCAAAGCAAAATCAGTAGCCGATGTTCGTCAGGATCTTGAAAAAGTAATGTCATTACTCCCGGGTAACCAGCGTGTAAATCTGCATGCTATTTATGGTGAGTTTGGTGGCGAAATGGTTGATCGTGATCAAATTGAATTGAAACACTTCCAGGGGTGGATAGATTGGTGTAAAGAACAAGGAATAGGTATGGATTTTAACGGTACTTTCTTTGCCCACCCGAATGCAGCCGATGGTTTTACATTGTCAAGCAAAGACGAAAAAATCCGTCAGTTTTGGGTAGAACACCTAAAACGTTGCCGTGCTATTTCTGCAGAAGCAGGAAAACAACTGGGAACTCCTTGTGTACACAATACATGGGTGCCTGACGGATCAAAAGATACACCTATCGACAGAAACGGATATCGCACGTTGTTGCAAAAGTCGCTTGATGAAGGCATGGCTACAAAGTACCCAAAAGAGCACATGAAAGACGCTGTTGAAAGTAAAACTTTCGGTATCGGTTTGGAATCGATGACAGTTGGTTCAAACGAATTTTATGTGGGGTATGCAGTAAAGAATAATATTTTAATGTGTATCGATAACGGTCACTATCACCCAACAGAAATTGCAGGCGATAAAATTTCTGCAGTTCTTCAATATGTTGACGGTTTGTTGCTTCACGTAACCCGTCCGGTACGTTGGGACTCTGACCACGTTGTAACATTGAATGAAGAAATTCAGTTAATTGCTTCAGAAATTGTACGTAATGATTTTATGAGCCGTGTAAATGTAGGTCTCGATTTCTTCGATGCATCTATCAACCGTATTGGTGCTTATGTAACAGGTACCCGTGCTGCACAAAAAGCATTCTTAATTGCAATGTTAGAGCCAACTAAAGATTTGGTAGCAGTTGAGGAAGCAGGTCGGAATTTCGAGCGTTTGGCAATGTTGGAAGAACTGAAAACAATGCCATTCAGCGCTGTTTGGGATTACTACTGCTTGCAGGAAGGTGTTCCAACGGGAATGGGTTATATTTCTGAGATTCAGGAATACGAAAAGGATGTTTTATTAAAAAGATAAGTTTAGTCTCAAAATTCATTTCCTCTCTCTGCCTTGCCGTTTTTGCGGTTATGGCAGGGGAGGAATGTTTTTTTAAAACCTGCAGAAAATGACCGAAGTAATAGCTGTATTCGACATAGGAAAAACCAACAAAAAAATATTGTTATTTGATAGCAATTTCAAAGTTGTAAAACAACACGAAGAGAAGTTTCCGGTGATAACCGACGATGACGGATTTGAGTGCGACGACATTGATTTGATAACATCGTGGATAAGCAAAAGCCTGGAAGAAATTGTTGCCGGCGATGCGTATCATTTGAAAGGAGTAAACTTTTCAACTTACGGTGCATCGTTGATGTTTTTGGATGAAAACGGGCATCGACTTACACCGGTTTACAACTATTTAAAAGAGGTTTCGGCGTCGATTGCAGAAGATCTTTTTGCGAAGTACGGCGGTAAAAATGAATTTTGCAGAAAAACCGCCAGTCCGGCTTTAGGCTTGTTACTAAACTCGGGAATCCAAACATTGTGGCTAAAACAAGAGAAGCCGGATGTGTACAATAAGGCAAAATCAGTGTTGCATTTCCCGCAATATTTGTCGTACACTTTATCAAACGAAATTGTATCGGAGCCTACATCAATTGGTTGTCATACCTTTATGTGGGATTTCGATCAAATGAAATACCATCAGTGGATTACTGATAACGAAATTGCTTTGCCGGAACCAATTAATAACGATGTTGTTTTTCTGGCTGATGTGGCAGGAAAAGAAGTAAAAGTGGGTACCGGAATCCACGATAGTTCAGCATCGTTGGTGCCTTATTTAAAAGCCAGTCCGGCAAAATTTATACTTGTTTCAACAGGAACATGGTGCATCAACATGAATCCATATAACGAAGAGCCCTTAACTGCCAGTGAGCTGGAGCAGGATTGTTTGTGTTTCTTAACTCCAAATAAAGAGCAGGTGAAATCTTCGCGTTTGTTCATGGGACATTTTCATGAGGTTTGGGCCGAAAAACTGTCCAAGCATTTTAATGTTGCCGGCGATTCATTTAAGACCGTAAAAAATGATGAAAAACTGGTGGCTGATCTTTTGAACAAATACGGCGATACCTCCGTATATTTTCCCAATGGCAAGGAAAGTTTTGAGGAAGGTTTGAAGGTGGTTGACCTGAGTGTTTTTGCGAATTACGAGGAAGCTTACACCAAGTTGATGATCGACCTGACGGCGCTTTGTATAACAAGCATTAATCTGGTTGTTCCTGAGAATGATGATGCCGAGATTCTTTATGTTTCAGGTGGATTTGCGCGTAATCCGATTTTTATCGAGTTGCTGAAAGCGAGTTTCCCTGCTAAAAAAGTTCTGATCTCAGAAATTGACAATTCCAGTGCGCTTGGTGCTGCAATGGTGATTTCCGATACTTTGTCGGAGGCCGATGTTGCGAAACTCGATCTCGGAATTCGGGAGTAAGAACAGCGTATTTTACAAACAGACAGCTAACAGTTAAAATATACGAAATGAGAAAATTGAATACGAAATGGATGCATCCGCGCGACCAGATCATCATGATTATTGATAAGATTTACAAGGGTGGATTGACAACAACTTCCGGTGGTAATATCTCGATAATCGACGAAAATGGAGATGTGTGGGTAACGCCTTCAGCCATTGATAAAGGAACGTTGCGTGCCTCGGATATTGTTTGTGTGAAAAAAGACGGAACCATCGAGGGACGTCATAAACCTTCGTCGGAATACCCGTTTCATATTGCCATTTATAAATGCCGTCCGGAGATCACGGCTGTAATTCACGCGCATCCGCCGGCATTGGTTTCTTTTAGTATCGTTCGTCAAATTCCTGATACCAATGTGATTCCGCAGGCAAAACATGTTTGTGGCCCAATTGGTTATGCGCCTTACGCTTTGCCTGGAAGTAATGAATTGGGCGATGTAATTGCCGATGAGTTTGCCAAAGGGGTAAACGCCGTAATTATGGAAAACCATGGAACCGTTGTGGGCGGAAGCGATTTAAGTGATGCGTATCAGCGTTTCGAGACCATGGAGTTTTGTGCCCGTACCTTGATAAATGGAAGTACAATTGGCAAACCCAATTATTTAACGGATGACCAGATCGATGCTTTTGAAAATCAGATTCCAAGATTGCTGCCCGAGATGAAGAAGGTGGAGCATCCATCCGATGAGCGTGCCATTCGCGAAATGATACAACGCATTGTTTTACGTGCCTGCGATCAGGGAATGATGATCAGTTCGTATGGAACAGTTTCGGTGCGCTGGAAAGGAGATGATTTCCTGATTACGCCAACCAATGTGGCGCGTTGGGATATTCAGTTAAAAGATATTGTGCAGATCAAAAACGGGAAGCGCGAACCCGGAAAAATTCCGAGTCGTTCTACCTGGCTGCACCAGGAAATTTACAAGCGTTTCCCGCACGTAAATTCCATTATTCTTACGCAAACACCTTACCTGATGGCTTACAGTGTAACAGGTGAAAAAATTGATGTTCGCACTATTCCGGAGAGCTGGATCTTCCTGCAAGACATTCCGAATGTACCGTTTGGTTCGCACTTTGCCGGCGAGGAAACCATTTTAAATACCTTGGGAGAAAATACACCGGCAGTGATCATTAACAATGATTCGGTACTGGTAACCGGCGATAAGTTGTTGGGAACATTCGATAAATTGGAAGTTGCCGAGTTTAGTGCCAAATCACTGACGATGGGAGCATCACTTGGTAAACTTGTTCCTATAAATGAGGAGCAGATTGAAGATTTAAGAAAGAAATTTTTATCGTAACGATATGAAATGAAAAGGGCTGCAAATGCAGCCCTTTTTTTATGTTTTGTCTTTTCTTAAAACGTTCCGAAAATAGCATACTTCTCGCTGTTGCAATACACCTGGCTGTAAATAAAAAATCCTTCACGGCTGGTTTCCAGTTTGCGGTTGAGGTGCAGGATCGGGTGCCCTTCTTTTACGTTTAGGTATTCCTGTATGTTTTTATCGGCAAGAATAGCCATCAAACGCTGCTCACCACCTGTTACCTCAATGTCGTACATCGTGCGCAAAATGTTGAACAGCGACTTGTTTTCGAGGTTGCGGCTTATAAAACGGCGCAGGTTGATATTGGGCATCATGGTAATATCGTAAAAAACGGGCTGCTTATTCATGATGCGCAGTCGTTCGAAATAGATGCAGCCAAATTCTTCTTCATTATTCAGCAATGGATAGGCAAGATTTGAAGTGTCCCACTGCCGGATCTCCGGCTTTACAATAATTTCCGTAATCAGGTTTTCCTGCCCAACAGCGCTGGTGGTCCCCGATAAAGATAGAATTCCAACACCCTGCGGAACGCCCATTACAATACTTCCTTTGCCTTGTTTCTTTTTAATGTAGCCTTCGTGTACAAGACGGTCTAGTGCCTTTCGTATTGTAGGGCGGGTCGTCTGATGCACCGCACAAAGCTCGTTTTCCGATGGGAGGATGTCACCTTTTAAGTATACTCCATCTGATATATGTTTACGTATAATTTCGTAAACAACTTTGTATTGAGGTAAATTTTTGCTCAGACGCATAATGATTCTTTTTTCTCGAGTGACAAATATAAGCGATTTTCTCCTTAGATGTAAACACAAAATTAAATAAATGTATTTACAAGTTACTTGTAAATGTGTGAAAAAGGTTGTAGATTAGTGTTTTGAGTAAAATTGAAGAATTAACTTGTAAATACAAGTTGTGTCGTTTAAGTTTGTCGAAAATTAATAAAATTATGGCTACACCGATAATAATGCCTCGACAGGGGCAGTCTGTTGAATCCTGCATCTTTACCGAATGGACGAAAGAAGTGGGAGAGGAAGTGAAAAAGGGCGAAGCGCTCTTTGCTTATGAAACTGATAAAGCATCATTCGAGCAGGAAGCTGAGGAAGATGGTGTTTTACTTGCTGTGTTTTGCGAAGAAGGAGATGAGGTTCCTGTTTTGCAAACCATTGGCGTAATTGGCCAGCCGGGCGAAAACATTGATGAGTTTTCTGCCGGAACTGCACCTGCAGCAGCCGCTGAAGTAAAAGAAGTTGACGAAAAACCTGCTGAGGAAAAAGAAGAAGTTAAGGTTGTTCTGAAAGAAAAGGCTGAAGGTGAAAAAGTGAAAATCTCTCCACGTGCCAAAAATTTGGCTGAGAAAGATGCCGTTCCTTATGAGTCGATTGAAGGATCAGGTCCTGGTGGGCGTGTTATTGAACGTGATGTTAAAGCTTATGAAGCATCGCAGCCGAAAATGTCACCACTGGCTAAAGAAGTTGCCAAAGCTGAAGGCCTTGAATCAACAGGTGCCGGTAGCGGATTAGCAGGAACAGTAAAAGCATCCGATCTTGGAACAAATCCTGTTTATGCCGGTGATTTCGAAATCAAGAAAATGCCACATATTCGCAAACTGATTGCCAAAGCAATGCACCAATCATTGCAGAATTCGGCACAGTTAACACACCATTTAGGTGCCGATGCAAGAAGATTATTGGCCTTGCGTAAAGAAATTAAAGCCAAAGAAGGTGCTCCGAATATTACATTGAACGACATGGTTTGTTTCGCGGTAATTAAAGCACTGAAACAATTCCCTGATGTAAATGCACATTTCCTTGGTGATAGCGTAAAATATTTCAATAAAGTACATCTTGGGTTGGCCGTTGATACCGACCGTGGTTTGATGGTTCCTGTAATTAAAAATGCAGATGATCTTTCCATTACAGGCTTGTGCAACCAGTTTAAAGAGGTTGCAGATGCTTGTCGTACCGGAAGTATCGATCCTGAGTTGCTTTCGTCTGAAGCTGCATCGTTTACAGTTTCAAACCTTGGAAATTATGGCGTAGAAATATTTACACCGGTTATCAACCTACCACAGGTAGCTATTCTTGGTGTAAATACCATTGTACCACGACCAAAAGATTTGGGCGACGGAGTATACGGATTCGTGCCTTATATGGGCTTAAGTTTAACTTACGATCACCAGGCACTGGATGGCGGAATGGCCACACGTTTTGTGAAGCAGGTAGCTATTGAAATTGAAAACTTAACCTTTGACTATTAATACCAAAATGAAGTACGATTTAGCAATAATAGGTGCCGGACCGGGCGGATATGTTGCCGCTGAAAGAGCCGGAGCAAAGGGGCTGAAAGTGGTTCTTTTTGAAAAGAAAGAACTGGGCGGTGTTTGTTTGAACGAAGGTTGTATCCCTACAAAAACATTGCTTTACGGTGCCAAAATTTACGATAGCGCAAAAAGCGGAAGTAAATACGGTGTTGAGGCCAACGATCTGTCGTTTAGCTTCGATAAGATGATGGCCCGTAAGAATAAAGTGGTTAAAAAACTGGTTGGCGGAGTTGGCATGAAAATGAAGCAGTTTAAAGTTGATGTTGTCAATGAAGCTGCAATGATACAAAAGAGAAGTGCTGACGGTATTGAAATAGAAGCTGGAGGTAAAGCGTATAGTGCTGCCAATGTGATGATCTGTACCGGATCTGAAGCATTTGTTCCTCCAATTCCGGGTGTTCAGGATAATGAAAACATTCTTACCAACCGCGAGATTTTGCAACTAAAAGAACAACCAAAATCTATGGTGATTATTGGTGGAGGTGTTATAGGAATGGAATTCGCCAGCTTTTTTAACAGCTTGGGAACGAAAGTTACCATCGTTGAAATGCTGGATGAGATACTAACCGGAATGGACAAAGGACAAAGTGCCATGTTGCGTCAGATGTACGCGAAAAAAGGTATTGAGTTCAATCTGTCGTCGAAAGTTACAAAAGTTGACGGGACAAAAGTAAGCTTCGAAAAAGATGGTAAAACAACAGAGATTGAAGGTGATAAGATATTGATGAGCGTTGGCCGCAAGCCGGTAACAACAGGTTTTGGTCTGGAGAATCTGGGCGTTGAATTATTCAAAGGCGGAATCAAAGTCGATGAAAAAATGCGCACCAATATTCCTAACGTTTATGCCGCCGGCGATGTAACAGGTTTTTCATTGTTGGCTCACACTGCCAGCCGCGAAGGCGAAGTGGTGGTAAACAACCTTTCTGGTCGTCCGGATAAAATGCGCTACAATGCCATTCCCGGAGTGGTTTACACCAATCCTGAAATATCGGGTGTTGGACTTACTGAAGAAACAGCAAAAGCAAAAGGAATAGATTATAAAATTGCCGAATTACCAATGGCTTACGCCGGAAGGTTTGTTGCCGAAAACGAAGGCGGCAGTGGATCGTGCAAAGTATTGGTAGGTGCAAAATATGGCGAAGTGCTGGGGGTTCACATGATTGGAAATCCATCGAGTGAAATGATCTACGGCGCTTGTATGGCCATCGAAGCTGAAATGACACTGAAAGAAATGGAAGAAGTGGTTTTCCCGCATCCAACCGTTTCTGAGATTTTTAAAGAAACCGTATTCAGTTTTGGTCATTAAAAACCGGACTGACAAAGAAGAAAAACAAGTAAAAATTAATAAAACAAAATATTATGCCTAAGTCGCAATTTATTGATCCGGTTGAAGTAAGAAAACCAGGCTCAATTCAATTCAAAGAAATACCTGTAAATCAATACAACAAAAGTATTGAAGAGGAAAAAGCTAACTTTTCGAACGAAGAATTCATCAATATCTTCCATGATATGTCACTGATTCGTGAGTTCGAAACCATGTTGAATCTCATTAAAATCAAAGGTGAATACGAAGGAATCGAGTACAACCATCCCGGACCAGCTCACTTGTCAATCGGACAGGAATCGGCAGCGGTTGGTATGGCATATCACCTGGGAGTTGAGGATTTTATTTTTGGTTCGCACCGTTCTCACGGCGAGATTTTGGCCAAAGGAATGTCGGCCATTCACAAAATGAGCGATGACGAATTGATGGATGTAATGACTAACTTCTTCGATGGCACAATTTTGAACATCGTAAAAGAAGGTCACGAAGGTAACGTAAAATCGTTGGCACGCCGTTTCCTTATTTATGGAACACTGGCCGAGATTTTTGCCCGCGAAACAGGTTTTAATAAAGGTTTAGGTGGATCGATGCACGCTTTCTTTACTCCGTTTGGAGTGTATCCGAATAACGCTATTGTAGGTGGTTCGGGTGACATTGCTGTGGGAGCTGCATTGTTCAAAAAAGTAAATAAAAAAGATGGTATTGTAGTTGCCAACATTGGTGATGCTTCAATGGCTTGTGGTCCTGTGTGGGAAGGTCTGGCTTTTGCATCAATGGACCAGTTTGAGCAACTTTGGGAAGGCGCTTACAAAGGTGGTTTGCCAATCATTTTCAATATCATGAATAACCAGTACGGTATGGGTGGACAAACCTGTGGTGAAACTATGGGTTACGACATTGCCGCTCGTATTGGTGCAGGTGTAAACCGCGACAGCATGCATGCCGAGCGTGTTGACGGTTACAATCCGCTGGCAGTAATCGATGCGTACAAACGCAAAATGGAACTGCTGAAAGACAAAAAAGGTCCGGTTCTGCTCGACGTTTTAACTTACCGTTACAGTGGTCACTCACCTTCTGATGCTTCGTCGTATCGTAGCAAAGAGGAAGTTGAAGCATGGGAAAAACAGGATTGTATTGCATCATATGCAAGCGAGCTGGTTGGAGCAGGAGTTGCAAAAGAAGCAGAGCTCGAAGATATAAAAGCCGACATCATTGAGTTGATGAAATACGCGATGAAACTGGCTATTGATGATAAAGTTTCTCCTCACATGGATATGGAAAAATATCCTGAACTGATCGGTGACATGATGTTCTCGAACGAGAGCCTGGATAAAATGGAAGACCGTGAAGTTGAGGTGAATCATCCGATGGAAGAAAATCCACGTGTTCAACAGCTGACTAAAAAGGAACGTTTTGCTTTTGATGCGAACGGAAAACCATTCTCAAAAATTAAACAATATCAACTACGCGACGGAATTTTCGAAGCTGTTGTTGATCGTTTCTACAAAGATCCAACGTTGGTAGCTTACGGTGAAGAGAACCGTGACTGGGGTGGTGCATTTGCCGTTTACCGTGGTTTGACTGAAGCATTGCCATACAACCGTTTGTTTAACTCACCAATTTCAGAAGCATCGATTATTGGTACTGCCATTGGTTATGCTATGTGTGGCGGACGCGTAATTCCTGAAATTATGTACTGCGACTTCCTTGGACGTTGTGGTGATGAGGTTTTCAACCAGATGCCGAAGTGGCAGGCCATGTCGGGTAACGTAATTAAAATGCCGGTGGTAGTTCGCGTTTCTGTAGGATCGAAATACGGTGCTCAGCACTCGCAAGACTGGACGTCGCTGGTAGCGCATATTCCTGGTTTGAAAGTAGTATTCCCGGTAACTCCATACGACGCCAAAGGTTTAATGAACACTGCATTGCAGGGAACTGATCCAGTTATTTTCTTCGAAAGCCAGCGTATTTACGACATTGGCGAGCAGTTCCACGAAGGTGGTGTGCCGGAAGAATATTACGAAATTCCATTTGGAGAACCGGATGTAAAACGCGAAGGAAAAGACATTACAATTCTTACAATTGGTGCAACATTGTACCGTGCTCTTGAAGCAGCAGACAAACTGAAAGAAGAATACGGAATGGAAGCTGAAGTTATCGATGCCCGTTCAATCGTTCCTTTCAACTACGAAAAAGTATTGGAGTCGGTTAAAAAAACCGGTAGAATTATCATCTCTGGCGATGCTAACTCACGAGGTTCGTTCCTGAACGATATGGCAAGAAATATTACAGAATTGGCATTCGACGAGTTGGATGCACCTCCTGTAGTTGTTGGTTCGCGTAACTGGATAACTCCTGCATACGAACTGGAAGAGTATTTCTTCCCGCAGGTTGATTGGTTCCTTGATGCGATTCACGAAAAGATCGTTCCGCTGAAAGGACACGTTGTGAAAAACAACTATACAAATGCCGAGCAAATCCGTAGAAATAAGTTAGGTATATAAACTTGGTTAGTTTAAAAGCATGGTGTGAATAAGTTTTGGTAGGAAAGGATTTTTTATATTCACACCAGCTTTTATAACCAATAAATTATTTTAACTCATATGAACTTTCTAAAAGAATATCCTGATATTGAAACATTGATGCGAATTGGAGGCGATGTTAGCATACCACATGTTAATGGTCACATTCATACACCCTATTCATTCAGCTCTTTCGATAATATTTCGCAGATTTTTGATCTGGCAAAAGATGAAGAAGTTGATGTATTGGGAATTAATGACTTTTTTGTTTCCGACGGATATAACGAATTTTATAATTACGCTGTAAAAAACGGCGTATTCCCATTGTTTAATGTTGAGTTTATCGGGCTGATTCCTGAACTCCAACGACGCAATGTTACCATCAACGATCCGAATAATCCCGGTCGTATTTATTTCAGTGGTAAAGGACTGAATTATCCATATCGGGTCTCTGATGAAAACAAAAAGTTTTTGGCAGATCTGATTGCCGAAAGCCAAAAACAAGTTTCGCAGATGATTGATAAAGTGAATTATCTTTTACAATCGATCTATCCGGACTTGAGTCTCACATACGATGACGTAAAATCGAAATATGCCAAAGAGTTGGTACGTGAGAGGCACATTGCCAAAGCCATTCGAATTCTGGTTGATGAGAATTATCCGAAAAAATCGGGGAAAATGATGTTCTACACCGAACTTTTTGATGTGGAGCCAAAGTCCAATCCGGAAGATATTCCTGCAATTGAAAACGAAATCCGTGGTAAACTTTTGAAAGCCGGAGGTTTTGCGTTTGTTCCTGAATCACCTGCATCTTTCCCGGCTGTTGAACGCATAAGTGAGTATATTTTGGATGCCGGAGGAATTCCTTGTTATCCTGTTTTACTTGACGACAGAAAAGGAAATCTGATCACCGGTTTCGAAAGCGACTGGGAATTTATGGATGAGCAGTTGAAGGCAATGAATGTGCATATGATCGAGCTGATTCCATCACGGAATTCGGTAGAGAAATTACGCGAGTTTATAAAATATTTCACCCGAAAAGGTTACGTTATTTCATTGGGATCGGAGCATAACACTCCGGGAGTTTTCCCTCTTGAAGTAAAAGTTGACGGCGAAGATATTTTACCTGAAGACCTGAAGAAAGTGTCTTATGATGGTGCTTGTGTTATTGCAGCTCATCAATATTTAAAAACCAATGGGCAAGAAGGTTTTGTAGCTACAGACGGTAATCGTACCGAACGTTCGGTAGCCGACCTGATGAACCTGGGTAACGCGGTTATAAAGGAAATGATCGCATAATACGGGAATAGGAAGCCTGATAAGGTTTTCTGTTCTGTACAACAAATAATGATCCAAAAAATTATGGAAGGATTAGAAAATCTTATTAAGATATCGCAGTTCTATGGCAAAAATCCGGAGATGGTAATTGCCGGAGGTGGAAACACTTCTTATAAAAACGACGAAAATATTTGGGTGAAAGCCAGTGGTCATGCATTGGCTACCATTACCGAAGATGGTTTTGCAAAGCTTGATCGTGAAAAACTGGGATTGATCTCGGAAAAATCATACAGCGCTGATTCGTTTGAGCGCGAGCGCCAGATTAAAGACGATTTGATGGAAGCGACCATTACAAAAGACCGTCGCCCATCGGTTGAAACATCAATGCACGATGTTATTGAATATGCATATGTAGTACACCTGCACCCGACAAAAGTAAATGGATTGATGTGTGGCAACGAGGTTGAAAAGTACCTCGCTGAGTTGTTTGGCGACCAGGTGGTTTATATTCCGTACATCGATCCGGGTTATGTACTGTTCAAGGAAGTTGAAAAGCAATTGGCCAAATTCAAAGCGGAAAAAGGCAAAGCTGCACAGATCATCTTTTTGCAAAACCACGGAATTTTTGTGGCTGCCGATTCAATCGATGAAATTGAAACGATTTACAACGATGTGTTTGCCAAACTGAACGGTGCTTTAAAAGAGGAGCTGTCAGTAGAAACACTTCCAATTCGTGATGATATTGCCGAGTTTGTTCCTGCCATCCGAATGATGGTTTCCGAAGAGGAAATTAAAACACTGAAACTTCGGAACAATGCAGTGATTGCACAATTCGCAAAAGACGCAGAGGCATTTGAAAAAGTGGCTAAGCCATTTACACCCGATCTGATCGTTTATTGCAAATCGAAATATGTATTTGTTGAAAATACCGAAAACGTTGACGACCTGTTGGTAGAAGCCAAAGAAAAAATTGCAGCTTTTATCTCAGCAAACGGATTTGCTCCAAAAGTAATTTTGCTAAAAGGAATTGGTTTGTTGGCTGTTGGCGATCATGCTGCACAGTGCGACACCATTCTGGATGTTTATGAAGATGCAATGAAGATCAGCGCTTATTCAGAGTCGTTCGGTGGTCAGCATTTTATGACACCGGAGCAAATTGCATTTATCGATACCTGGGAAGTAGAGAATTACCGTCGTAAAATTGCTGCCGGAACATCGGTTGGCCGCGTTCAAAATAAAACCATAATTGTAACAGGCGCCGCCATGGGATTTGGCGAAGGTATTGCCCGCAATTTAACGGAAGAAGGTGCCAACATTGTTGTTGCCGACATTAACGAAGAAGTGGGTAATAAAACTGCTGCGGAACTGGCAGCCATGAAAGGCAACAACAGGGCGATTTTCGTAAAAACCAATGTGGCCGATATGGATAGCCTGGCTAATTTGATGAAGGAAACCGTTGCTACTTTTGGCGGTCTCGATGTATTTGTAAGCAATGCGGGCGTATTGCGTGCCGGTGGTTTGGATGAAATGACTCCGGAGAATTTTGAATTTGTTACAAAAATAAATTACAACGCTTATTTCTATTGTACAAAAGTAGCTTCGCAGATTCTGAAGTTGCAAAATGCGTACAAACCGGATTATTATTCTGATATCATTCAGATCAACTCAAAATCTGGTTTAAAAGGAAGCAAGAAGAACTTTGCATATGCCGGTGGTAAATTTGGTGGCATCGGGCTTACACAGTCGTTTGCACTGGAACTGGCACCAGAGAAAATTAAAGTCAATTCGGTTTGCCCGGGTAACTTTTACGAAGGTCCGCTGTGGAGCGATCCTGAAAACGGTTTGTTCATTCAGTATCTGAATGCCGGGAAAGTGCCGGGTGCAAAAACAATCGACGATGTGAAGAAGTTTTATTTAGACCAGGTGCCACTTGGAAAAGGATGTTCGCCAAAAGATGTGGTGAAAGGAATTTTATACCTGATCGACCAGGAGAATGAAACAGGACAGGCGCTGCCGATTTCGGGTGGTCAGTCGATGTTGCACTAGGAAGAAAGTTAAAAGTATAAAGGCAAAAGATGGGAAGGATTAAGGATTAACGATGAGTGATAAAAAAGCTTCGAGTCACGAGCTACGAGTTTTGAGATAGGAGCTTCAATCTGCATCAATCTAATTCAATCTTTTCAATCTGAAAATACAAATAGAAAATGAAGACAAAAGCAGTACGATTATACGGTAAAAAAGACCTTCGCGTAGAGGAGTTTGAGTTACCACAAATAAGTGATGATGAGATTTTGGCAAAAGTAATAACCGACAGTCTTTGTATGTCGAGTTACAAAGCTGCCAACCAGGCAAGCGATCACAAACGTATTCCGGATGACATTGCCGAGAATCCGATTATGATCGGTCACGAATTTGCTGGTGAGATTGTTGAAGTTGGCGCCAACTGGCAAAGTAAATTTAAGGCAGGACAGAAATTCTCTATCCAACCGGCAATTTATTACGAAGATGGACCGGTAGGCGTTTTAAGCGCTCCGGGTTATTCGTACAAATATATTGGCGGTGATGCAACTTATGTTATCATTCCAAAAGATGTGTTGGTACAAGATTGTTTGCTGGCTTACGAAGGACCGGGTTTTTACCCAGCGTCGTTAGCCGAACCTTTAAGCTGTGTGATTGGCGCAATGCATGCCAACTACCACACTACAGCCGGAAGTTATGTGCACAAAATGGAAATCGTTGAAGGTGGTAAAATGGCTATTCTTGCAGGTGTTGGTCCAATGGGACTGGCAGCCATTAATTACGTTTTGCGCCGCGAAGACCGGAAACCTTCGTTGATGGTGGTTACCGATATCGACCAGACAAGATTGGATCGTGCTGCAGAACTTTATACTGTTGAATTTGCCAAAGAACGTGGCATTGAGCTGAAATACGTCAACACTGCTGAAATGGCAGATCCTGTGGCCGGATTAAAAGATTTAACCGGTGGAACAGGTTACGACGATGTATTTGTTTTTGCTCCGGTTGCTCCGGTGGTTGAGCAGGGCGATGCAATTTTGGGTTTCGACGGTTGTCTGAACTTTTTCGCAGGTCCATCGAACACCGAGTTCTCGGCAAAAATGAATTTCTATAACGTACACTACGCTTATACGCATATTGTAGGAACTTCGGGTGGTAATACCGATGACATGAACGAAGCGCTGGAAATTATGACTGCAGGTTTGGATCCGGCAGGACTGGTAACCCACATTGGTGGTTTAAATGCCGTGCCTGAAGCAACCTTGAATCTGCCAAATATTCCGGGAGGTAAAAAGTTGATTTATACACATTTTGATTTCCCACTGACAGCTATTGCAGAATTTGAGGAAAAAGGAAAAGACAACCCTGTGTATGCTGAGCTGGATAAGCTTTGCAAAAAGTACATGGGATTGTGGAATGTGGAAGCAGAAGCCTTTTTGTTAGAAAATGGCGATAAATTGTAGAATTTAATCGAAGATTGGTGTGTTGACATCAATCGGGTGTTAGATATAAACTTGAAAATAAACGTAAATAACAGCAGCGAGGTTCTCTTGCTGCTGTTTGTTTTTATGATTGTTTTGTTGCTTTAAATCAAGGTAAGTAGGGGGCGAGTACGATTAATTTATCACCGGATAAATCCACCTCGAATAGGTGGGGAACACGAATATACCGGCCATTTTCATCTATGTGGCTGTGTACAGACATCATCCATTTTCCATCGAAGGTTTGGAATAACATCCCATGTCCAAAGTTTGGAGGTGTGATCGGATCTTTTTCCTGTATCCAGGGACCATCAAGAGTGCCACTTTCAGAATAAGCCACTCCCTGAGTGTAGTTTTCAAAAGCCCAACTTGTCCATATCATTCCCAAACGACCGGTTCCCGTTTCGAATAACCAGGGACCATCGGTAACTTTGCTGGCTCTGAGTTTGCCATCTTCATCTAACTCTTTGCTCCAGGGCGATGCGCTTGCTCTGAACATTAACCGGGCTTCGCCAATAGAACCGCTTAAATCCGGTTTTAGCTCAATTTTTTCCATTGTTCCGTCCAGTTTTCCTTCGCTGTCCATTGATTGCAACCATTCGTAACAATAAACCATGTAGGGTTTACCATCTTTGTCTGCCCACAGTGTTCCATCGAGTGTCGGTTTGTTTGCCGGCAAATAGGTTGGATCTTCCATTGGAACATACGGCCCTTCAGCTTTGTCGCTTACTAAAACATGGCTGGCCCGGCGCGGTATTATATTTCCTTTAACGGTATCAATTTTTATTTCCTCGTTGGTAAATGTGGCGAAATAGTAGTATTTGCCTTTATATTGGTGAAGTTCCGCCGCCCAAATCATCGGATCTTTTCCCATCCACGACTGGTCGTCGGTTTTGGCAACGTGAAAAGGGCCGGTCCACTTGGCTAAATCCTTACTTTTCCATAATAAACCACCGGTTCCTGTCATATAATAGGTTTCAGTAGCTTTATCAGCCAGAATACAAGGATCGCTTAACTGAATTGAATCCAGCGGAATATCAGTTTTAACCGGGATTTGACCTTTTGCGGTCTCTTCTTTTTTCGTTGAATTACAGGACGCGAAAGCCAGTGATAAGACCAGCAAAAGAATTGGTTGTAATTTGATCTTCATATCCGATAATTTTAAATTCTAAAATAGTTCTTCTCCTTTTAGCACTTTTTTCATTCGCGTTAACGCCTCCACAAAATAATAATCGGCATAACTCAACGGCACATCCACCTCCGATTTGTTGGGCATGTGTCCAACACTGTGCTTTAGTATAAAATTGGCGTTTTCCCCTGGCTGTGCAAGGTATTCGTCCGAACTTAAAGTTCTGATTTGCTGCTCGGCTATTGAAAGGTATGAACCTGCTTTTTCATCGGGTAAATATTGGCTTAATTCAAGTAGGGCAGAACACATAATTGCACCTGCCGATGCGTCACGTAAAGCATTAGGAATGTCAGGAGCATTAAAATCCCAATAAGGAATTTTGTCTTCCGGCAAATTGGGGTGATTGATAAGAAAATCGGCAATATGTTTTGCCTGGTCTAAATAAGTTTTGTCACCGGTTTCCCGGTACATCATGGTGTAACCATAAAGTCCCCATGCTTGTCCGCGCGCCCATGCTGAGTCGTCAGAATAGCCCTGTGAAGTATTTTTCTTTTCAACCGCTCCGGTAATGGTGTCGTATGAAACTACGTGGTAGCTGCTGTAATCATCACGGAAATGGTTTTTCATGGTGGTGTTTGCATGTGTTCTTGCCACGTGACTTAATGTGGTGTCGTTAAATGCTTTGGCACTCCATTCCAGTAATTCCAGGTTCATCATATTGTCGATGATAACCGGGTACTGCCATTGCGCACTCCAGCTGGCATAATCCCACGAACGGATACAGCCGATCGTAGGGTTAAAACGTGTGATCAGTGATTTTGACGCATTGTGAATCACTTCTTTATACTCCGGATTTCCGGTAATTCGGTAACCGTTTCCAAAGCTGCAAAATATCATAAAACCAACATCGTGATTATCGGTAGTGTATTGCTGGTCTTCAACACGCATGGTGAAGTTCTCAGCCCAAAGTTTCAAACTGTCTGTAGGATCGTTTTCATATAAGTACCATAAAACTCCGGGGAAAAATCCGCTTACCCACCAATCCGAATTACAGGTAACAAGGTTGCCGTTTTTATCAATGGTTTGTGGCAATTTATCGGATTGGTCTTTTAACGATTCGGCCATTTTTAGGCTTTGTTGTGTAGCGACTTTTAGTGAGTGGTCGATTACCGCGCTTAATTGATCATCACTTTTTTCAGGTGTTTTACAACTAAAGAGCAAGATGATTAAAGCAAGTAAGGAAATGGTTTTTAACATGAGGCGAATCGTTTTAAGTACTACAGACAAAAATAAGAAAAAGAAATGCCCCGAAGGGCATTTCAATTGTTATTCAAATAAATCTAACCAAACTATATGAACGATCGAGTTTCTGTTCGCTCGTTCAATCTATTTTATTAATCCCAGGTCTAATTATATCCGGGGTTTTGTTCCCACTGAACATCTTTGTTACGCTGAATTTCGCTTAACGGAATAGGTAACAACAGGTTGATCTCGCTAATACCACTGATTGTACCTTTAATAGTACTTTCGGTGTTCAATGCAGCGCGCTCAACTAAAGTTCCGGTACGCATCAATGTCATACGGCGGTTTTCTTCAGCAAACAATTCGCGTGCACGTTCATCCAAGATAAAGTCGAGATCGATATCTGATGACGATACTTTTCCTAAGTCGCTGTTGCCACTTTCTGCACGTGCGGCTTTGAAAGCGCGGTCACGTAAAACGTTAATATCGTCGGCAGCACCTGCGGCATTACCGTTTTTAAAACGAGCCTCAGCACGAAGCAGGTAAGTTTCGCCAAAACGCATAATTGGGAAGTCTTTGATGTTTGTCCATCCCCACTGATCAGTAGGATCGAATGAATCCCATTTACGGGTATACGGAAACATTACTTCCAGTGTATCGCTTGCTGCAATTAATGCAGTATCACCTTCCTGAACTTCTACCACTTTAACTGCATCCGGAGAATCTGCGTCAACTCTGTAGCCGTTAGCATCAACACCCCATGTTGCACTATATCCGGGAGAATTGTAATACATTGTTCGTGTTATGTTGTTTTCCGAATTACGGATGTCGCCTTCTTCGTATAACTCGTATTTTACCCAGTTACTTGGGCGAATACGGCCGTTACCACGACCTCCGTACGGATGCACAAAACTTTCGTCAACACCATCGTAAACGTAAGTCATTCCAGGTACATTGTGATAAGCCGGTACCCAGTTACGACGTTGCTGAGGAGCATTTGTAAATCCACCGGAAATTCCACCTTTATTGTATTCGAGTTCGAAAGTCCAGATCGCTTCTGTATTTCCTTCAGAACGACGTTGGTTCCCGAATTTGAACATGTCGCTGAAGTAGTCGCCATTCACATCTATAGCAACACCGTAACGTTCCTCAACAATTGAGAAAAATCCGCTGTTGATAATGCTGGTCAATACGGTTTCTGCATCAGCCGGTTGATCCAGGCGCAAATACACTTCGCCCAAACTTTGCATAGCCATGTGTTTGTTGGCGCGGCTTTCGCTTACTGTACCAGTAATGTCGGGTAAGTTATCTGCTGCATATTTTAAATCCTCAACAACTTGTGCGTTAACCTGTGCAACAGGAGTCCGCTCCAAATCTGTACGTGCAGAAGATGTTGGCTCTGTTAGCAATGGTACATCGCCATAAAGTGTTGCCAGGATGTTGTAACAGTATCCGCGGAAGAATCTTGCTTCGGCCATTTTAGCCGGATCGCCATCTTCACCAATAGCCACAAGTGCATTGTTCGCGTTGTTAATGATCAGGTAGCACATTTCCCACATGTACTTCACGGCGGCATTCTCAGAGTTCAGGTCTTCGTATTTAAAAAACGGAATTTCAACACCTTGAACGCCACCGGGAGAACATACATCGGTTCCGTCCTGCCAAACACCAGCCCAACCTTGTTGGTCAGACCAGGTCCAGAGTCTACCAAAATTATAGTGTAATCCTTTCAACGCAGCCTCAATACCGGCTTCGTCGGTTAATGTTTCAGGTGCATACGAAGAATACGGTGTCTCGTCCAAAAAGTCTTCGCTGCAAGAGATGGCCAAAAACGTTAAAGCCATCACTATCAATATATGAAATTTATTCTTCTTCATAGTTGTATTCTTTATAGAGTAAGGTTAATACCAAAAACTACTGTTCTTACTGCCGGATAGTTAATATCCCAATTGTTCCAGCCACGTGGAGTATCTCTTTCCTCAGGGTCCCAACCGATCCAGTCGGTAAAGGTGTACAGGTTACGTCCACTCAAGTACATGCTTAAGGCGCTAATTCCTGCTTTGTCGAGCAAATGCTGAGGCACATCGTAATTCAAAGTAATGTCTTTAATACGAGTGAAGTTGTTTTTAACCGGGAATCCGTATCCGTGTGGATTTGAGTTTTTATTCAATGAACGCCATTCGTTACTTTGGTTTTCAGGAGTCCAGTAACCAATGTCGGCAAAACTGTTACGGCGCTCAATTTCGTCAGAAGCCATTCCAATGTGTCTGTTGTTTCGCATGGCACCTTGCACCGTTTGGATAAATACGTTCAGAGTGAAGTTTTTATACGAGAATGTATTAGTCAAACCACCGGTCCATTTTGGAGCTGTTTGGCCAAGAATAACACGGTCGTCGTCGGTAATAACTCCGTCTGGTACGCCATCAGGACCACTAATGTCGGCAACTTTAACATCGCCAGGTTTAGCTACAGGGTCCCAATCTAAATGATCGCCGTTGGCAATCTCGTCTTCCTGCCAGATGCCCACTTTTTTGTAATCGCGGATAACGCCGATAGGTTCGCCAAGAAACCAACCACTACCGATGTCGTCAAGGCCATCGCCATAAAGTTCTGTAATCTCACTTTTGCTGTTTGAGAAAACGATTGAACTGTTCCATTTAAAGTCTGCTGTGGCAACGTTTACGGTGTTCAGTGTAAGTTCGATACCTTTTGTGGAAGTTTCGCCAATGTTGGCTGTTACCGAACCGAATCCTGATGCAGATGGTAATTTACGCGATAGCAACAAATCAGAGTTGTTAGCAGTATAAAGATCAAGCGAACCGTTGATGCGGTTGTTGAAGAAACCAAAATCCAAACCAAGGTTAAGACTTTCTTTGGTTTCCCAGCTTAAGTCGCCGTTACCTAAACGGTCGGTAACCATGGCAATGTTTGTTGATCCGCCAAACGGAATTTGTCTGTCGGCCATAGTTGTAAACGTGCGGTAAACGCTAACAGCCTCGTTTCCTGATTTACCATATGATAAACGCAGTTTTAGGTTGGTAATTTTTTCGGCATTTGCCATAAAACTCTCGTGACGAATATTCCAACCAAGAGCAACTGATGGGAATGTACCGTATTTCATACCATCGGCAAAAACTGATGAGCCATCACGACGTACAGTAACTGTAAACAGGTAACGACTGTCGTACGAATAGTTTAAACGTCCCATTTGCGAAATTGCAGCATACCTGTCGGCATACGAGCTAACACTTGAGCTCGCACCTGCCTGCATTCTGTCCCATCCAAGCTCGTCGTTAACAAAGTCGCTTGCTTGTGCCCAGTTGGTGTTGTAAACTCTTTCCTGAGATGAATAAACTCCGGTCAGATCAATATGATGTTTGTTCACATCATAATCGTAACGCAATATATTCTCGATTGTATATGCCTGCGTTTCGCTACGATCAATAGTCGCAGTTCCAAGTAAATCGTTTACCGATTGACCGGTGTAGTTACTGTTGCGGCTTTGAATAGTAGAGTGACCTGCATTCAAACGGTAAGTTAATCCGGTAAGTGGTTTCCAGATGTCGCCAAAAGTTACATAAGCAAAACCATTCAGGTTTACGTTGAACTGGCGACGCTCTGGACTGGTAGTAGTCGGAAGCATTGGGTTGGCCCACAAAGTTTCACCAAACATTGGGTAAATGGTGTAGGTGCCATCCTCTTCGTACATTCTTCCGTAAGGGCTCATCGCTTCTGCGTTCAGCAGGTTGGCACGACCACCGTCGCGGTTGTGATAAACAATTGATGAGTTGGTTCCGATTTTCAGGTACTTGGTAACCTGCGCATCAATGTTGGTACGTATTGAGTTACGTTTGTAATTATAACCTTTTACAACACCTTTTTGATCTAATAAATCTCCCGAGATGTAGTAGCTTAAATTTTCACTTCCACCGGAAACACTGATGTTGTGATTTTGCTGAATACCGGTTTGCGATACTTCGTCGATCCAGTCGATAGTATGACCGTTTTTGTAGTTTTCTACCTCGTACTGGTATTTTACAGGAGCTTCGTAAAGTGGTGAACCGTTGATGCGGTTACCTTCGGCATAGCGTGCAAGTAATTCATCGGTTGATACCATTTCCGGGATATTGGCAAATTCTTCCACACCAACATAACCTGAATATTTAATGGTCGGTGTCGATGATTTTCCGCTTTTAGTAGTGATAAGAATAACACCGTTGGCACCATTCATACCGTAAATTGCAGTTGCAGAAGCATCTTTCAATATCTCGATTGATTTAATGTCGTTAGGGTTGATATCGTTGATCGATCCTCCCATTTTTGAAATAGGAATACCGTCTACAACAACATACGGATCTGTTGAAGCCGTTAACGATCCGCCACCGCGAACCAAAACTTGCGGAGCTTCACCGGGAATAGAAGAAACCTGTGTAACACTAACACCCGAAACAGCACCCTGAACAGCCTGCATAACGTTTGAAACAGGTATTTTGGCCAGTCGCTCTTCCGATACTGAACTTACCGAACCGGTAATGTCCGATTTCTTTTGCGTACCGTAACCAACAACCACAACCTCGTCAACACCAATTACGGCGTCTTCCATGGTAACCTCAAGGTTGGTTTGATCGCCCACTGTAACCTCTACTTCTTTCATACCGATAAAAGAGAAAACAAGGATGTCTTCAGAGCGAACATCGCTAAGCGAGAAGTTTCCGTCAACATCGGAAATTGTTCCGTGTGTAGTTCCTTTAACTAAAATCGAAACACCGGGTAACGACTCGCCGCTTGTGCTGAGCACTGTTCCAGTGACTGATTTTTCTTGTAATGCAGTTCCGGAGCCGGCAAATGCTGCAGTTCCGTGCACAATGATTAACATCAATGCCAAAGCCATGGTTTTTAAAATCCCATTGCTGAAATAACATTGATTCAATTTACTCTTCTTTTTCATAAAGATTCGTGATTTAATTATTAAAATTGAAATAGTTCTAATTTCGAATATCTAGTTCGTTGTTTCTTTGTAGACTTTCACATAATCAACCTCAAATTGAATGGGGAATTCCGTGTGTGTCGGATCGCCCCCGTTTGCTCCAATTGCAAGGTTGAGCAACAAGTAGAATTTCTGATCGGAAGTAAAAGGATTACGGCCGTCAGGATTGATTGTTTGTTGCAGATCGATTTGGTTCAATAGCTCATTATCCAGGTAAATACTAATCTGTTTTTTATCCCAGTGCATCGACCAGGTGTGGAATTTATCGGCCCATTCGGGATCGTTTTTTGTAAAATGTTCTAAAGGAATTTTTGCATCGTCCCACTTGGCCTGGTAATTTAATTCCGAGCCCCATGCAGCGTTTGCCAACAGGTGCGGAACACTACTAATACGGTAGAACTCCATAATATCAATCTCGCCACAATACGGCCAGCCTTGCTCGGTTCCCAACAACCAAATGGCGGGCCATGCACCGTTTGAAACATTAATACGTGCACTTATCTCGAAGTAGCCAAACGGAGGCCATTCCTGCAGATCTTTAGTAATAAGGCATGCTGATGTGTATTTAGCGCTTGAACGATTTGTGCGCCAGTCGTCGCTTAGCGGATTGTAATTAGGATTGAAAATGTTTTCTCTTTTTCCTTCTATAATTAAGCGACCATTTTGGCAATAGGCGTTTTGAGGTTGATACCATTGCAATTCGCGGTTGCGCACAAATCCGTATTCAAAATTCCAGTTTTGTGCATCCGGAGAACCGTCGTTATCGAAATTATCCTCCCAAATTAATTGAAGATCTTTTGGCTTTGCTTTCTCTGCATCTTGTTTGTTGTATGCGTAACTATTGTATCCAACTAACAAGCACAGTGCTAAAAACAGCTTTGTAAGAATAGTCTTCGTATGGTTAATACGATTCATAAGTTAAAGTTTTAGTTCAATGGTTTGTTTCCCCTCTTTCAGGAAAACATTACAAAGCTCCAGCAAAAATTTTTGAATGATTTGAACAAAATCGATGTACACTTTCAATTAATTGAAATCGATTGCATAAAATTGAAAAAAACTGTTACAAATTTGACAGGCAGGATTTGTGTCATCGATTGGATGTGTGTAATATGCAGATATTCAGCTTTTTGGTGAGAAGTAACTTCGGGGCGTAGGTCTTGTTATCTTTTTAATGTATATTGAGTTGTACAAACCATCTTTTTCAAATTTCATATAAATTTGCACAAACGCAAAAACTAACATGCTACGAATTACTAAACTGCTTTTTGTTCTTCTTTTTTGCTCTTTTGCGGCATTGGCGCAAAACGAGCTTTACTTTTCTCATCTGGGAACGGAAAACGGACTGACCATCGATAAATCAAACTCCATCACTCAAGACCAGAATGGTTTTATGTGGATTGGCACATTAAATGGCCTGACACGTTTTGATGGTTACGACTATGTAACTTATCATCCTCATTTTCACGATTCAACTTCAATATCAAACCGTGAAATTACGAAGTTAATGGTTGACAAGGCCGGCAATTTGTGGATTGGCACGGCAAGTGGTTTGAATTTTATGAACCTGGAAACCGGGGCTTTAAAACGGTATAAAATACGAAGCCGGATTTTATCGCTGACAGAAGACCACACCGGGATTATTTGGATTGGTACCTGGAATGATGGATTATACAAACTCAATCCCGAAAGCGGAGAAATGAATCACTATCTGGCCAGTGAGGTGGTTAGTGATATTTATGAAGACTCGCGCCAAAATTTGTGGATAGCGACCTACAACGGCCTGGTTCGTTTTTATCCCGAAAGTGGGGAGTATTTGCGTTATGTTGAAGAGCCCGGTAAAAATTCACTTTCAAATTCAACCATTACCCAAATTGTTGAATCGAAAGAAGGAAACCTGTGGATTGGAACCTGGAGCGGAGGATTGAACAAAGCTGAATTAAATAGCAATGGAGAAATAACGCGCTTTACACATTATCGCGAAAGTGCCAGACCAAACAGTTTAGGCGATGATGTAGTGTTTAAGTTGTATTACGATCAGTTTGATAATCTGTGGATAGGATCGTGGAACGAAGGTTTAAGTTTACTGAAATATGATCAGCAGCAACTTCCGCCCGAAAAAGCCGGATTTTGGAACTATCAGGCTTCGGTAAATAACCCCGGAAGTTTGTCGTCAAATGCCGTATCGGCGCTGTTTGTCGATAAAAGTGGTTTGCTTTGGGTGGGATCATCAAAAATAGACAGAGCCTCGATAACCGACAATGGTTTAAGTCGTTATGTGTTGCCGGAAACTGTCGATAATCTTGGAAATAAAATCTATATAAAAAGTTTTGCAGCCTATAACAATCAGTTGTGGATTGGTACTTCGTACAATCTTTTGCAGTACGAAAACCAAAACGGAGTGTACGTTTTAAAGAAAGATTATGGCGAGCAGAAATACACACAAGACGGCCGCGAGTTTATTGCGTATACCATTTACGATATGTATGCCGATAACACCGGACTCTGGATCGGTACTGAAGATGCGGGACTAATCCATTATCAGTTTACCCGTGATATGGAACTCGATCTTTCGAGCCGTGAATATTACAACGAAAATACGCAAGTAGCGATTCCGGGAAATAAAGTAATTGAATTGTTTCCATCTGAAAAATATTCCAACGTAATGTATGCGGGTATTACAGAGCGTGGTTTTGTAATTTTAAAAACAGATGGAAAGAAAGTCGTTTCGGTAAAGAGTTTTTCGTCAGGTCCTGAAAATGATCAGATAAGTAGCAATATTATCCGGGCATTACACGAAGACAGTTCGGGAGATGTTTGGATAGGTACGGAAAACGGCCTCAACTGCTATCATCCTGAAACAGGGAAGTTAAGCAAATATTTTTATTCAACCACCGACAAAAAGTCGTTGAATGACAATGCGGTAAATGCCCTTCTCGAAGATTCATTTGGTAACCTGTGGGTGGGGACGACATCCGGATTAAACCGAAAAATTAAGGAAGTTGATTCGTCGGGAAATGAAGTGGTGAAGTTTAAAGGATTTCCTGAAATTGAGTACTTGCAAAACGACCTCATATCGGGATTAATGGAAGACAAATCGGGGCATTTGTGGATTCGTACTTATCGCGGTATTGTGGAGTTCGATATAAAAAATGAGGTGATTGTTAGTAAGCATTTTTCACAGGATTACCAGAACGATCGCGTGGAACGAAATGCACAATTTGTGTTGGAAGATGGTAGAATGGTGGTGGGTAACCTGACTGGTTTTATTGTGCAGGAACCCAAAAATATCAGCCAAACGGAGCATGCGACAAATGTTGTAATTACCGATTTGATGATTTACGACAAAAGCATGAACGATGAGCTGGAGCTCAGAACAAAATACGGGATTGATGCTGATATTCCTTATGCTGAAAAAGTAAACCTGTCGTACAAAGACAAAATGGTGACCTTTAGTTTTTCGGATATGGATTATAAAAATCCCGGGAAAAATGAATACTTCTTCCGGATGGAAGGTTTTGATGAGCAGTGGAACAGTGCCGGAACACGAAATACGGCCACTTACACTAACCTGCCGCCGGGCGATTACACCTTTAAAGTTGTGGCGAGTGCCGGCAACGATGTTGATTATACAAAAGCTACTACCTTTCAGGTTTCTATGTCGCCACCGTGGTGGAAATCAATTGTTGCCTACATCGTTTATGGCTTGTTGTTTATTGCCGTTTTGTATTTTTTTATGAAATACTCGATCATCAATGCGCAAAAGAAAAGCGAGCTGGCATTCGAGCATTTAAGAGCCGAAGAGTTGCGAAGTCTGAACGAACAGAAAACACTGTTTTTTACCGATATAACCCATGAATTAAGAACGCCGTTAACACTTATTTTAGGGCCATCAAAAGAATTGCTTGACAATAAAAAACTGAGCGCCGAGTCGCACAAACTGGCACAATTAATAAATACCAGCGCTTATAAACTTTTACGTCTGGTTAATCAGCTGCTCGAGTTTCGGAAAATTGAAAAAGGAATTCCCGATAGTTTTTATATCCAGCATTGTAATCTGGTGAACCTGCTTCACGAGGTTTTCAATTTCTTTAAACCAATGGCCGACTCGCGGCAAATCGAATTTAAATTGAGTGCTACTCCTGAGAATATCATGGCCAATTTTGACCCCGATAAGATGGAGAAAATAATATTTAACCTCTTGTCGAATGCCTTTAAATATTCACCAGATAACAGTGCAATCTCGATAGCTGCTTTTGAGCGAACCAACACTAAAGATGCAAAAGAAGTGGTAATTGAAGTTCAGGACAGTGGTGTTGGAATTGCAAAAGAGTACCAGGAGAAAATATTTGAGCGTTTTTTCCAGGTGAAACAGTTGCGTACACAAAGTACGGGCGGAATTGGTTTGTTTATGGCTAAGGCGATGATCGAGCAGCACGGCGGATCGATTGAGTTAGACAGCGAAGAAGGAAAGGGTAGTTGCTTCCGACTGGTTTTGCCACTGAACAACGAACTGGCTGCCAAGGCTGAAAAAAGCGAAAAATGGAAACCTGAAGATTCAGTAACAACTTTGGTTCAGCCAGAAGATGCGACATTTGAGAATATTTTACACGACACCGCTTTAAACGGATCGGACAATACAAAACCACATGTTTTGGTGGTTGAAGATGATACTGATTTGAAGGAGTTTTTGTGCACCGGCTTATCGAAACATTTAAGTGTTGAGTGCGCAGATAACGGCAAAGAAGCACTTGAAAAAATTAAGGCAAACACGCCCGACCTTATTCTTTCGGATGTGATGATGCCCGAAATGGATGGTTTTGAGCTTTGCAGCCAACTTCGAAACGACTTGAATTATTCTCACATTCCGGTAATTTTCCTTACTGCTAAAACCATGCAGGAAGATCAGGTAAAAGGGTTAAAACTTGGGGCGGTGGATTACATCTACAAACCGTTTAACATGGTTTCTTTATCGCTGAAAATTTATAACCTGTTAACCCTGCAAAAACAGAAGCAGGAGCGTTTACGAACGGAGGAAATTTTAGAACCGGAACACATTGAATTGTCATCGCTGGATGAGGAATTTCTGAAAGCTGCAGTTCAATCGGTTCAGGACAATTTAGACAATACCGATTTTGATGTGGAAGCTTTTAGTGCCGAACTAAAAGTAAGCGCCAACCAGGCCTATAGAAAAATAAAAGCACTTACCGGGCAAACGGCCAACGAGTTTATCCGTACACAACGCTTAAAAGTTGCATCAGGACTGTTGGTGCAGAAAAAGCGATCGATTAGTGAAGTGATTTATATGGTTGGATTTACCAGCCCGTCGTATTTTAGCCGCTGCTTTAAAGACTTTTATGGTTGTACCCCAAAAGAATACATCGAAAAGAATACCTGAAAGGGCAAGTAATACCGATTTAATATCGAAATGAGCCTTTAGTTCGCATACTCCTAAAGTCTCTTTCGTTTATTATCGGCATTAACCATTGTAATCTCAACGTATCGCTTAATGCTCACGTTAAAATACAATTGGTATAAAACGGCATGATAGGCGGTTTATCGAATATGTACAATTTTACGTTGAATTTATGCCACTGATTACGATTACGGACTGATATTTTTGCTTTACTGTGTGATGAAAGATTTAGAATAAAATCAATAAAGGAAAAATAACCGTAACGATGAAACCACGATTAAACCAACTTTATTCCATTCTCTTTACTTTCTTTTGCGTCTCTTTAATAGTTGTATTAATGGGGTGCAATTCGAAAAAAGAAGACCCGCAAGGATTTCAAAATTTTTATCCGGGGCAACCCTGGCCCGATGCCGACAGTGTGCATATCAACGCGCATGGTGGAGGGATTCTATATTACGATAACACGTATTATTGGTTTGGTGAGTACAAAAGCGAAAATACCAGTTCGGCACGTGTGGGTGTGAATTGTTATTCGTCAAAAGATTTGTACAACTGGAAACCTGAAGGTGTTGTGTTGCCGGTGAGCGACAGTGTTGGAAGCGATATTGAGGCGGGCTGTGTTATGGAGCGACCGAAGGTTATTTACAACGAAAAAACGCAACAGTTTGTATTGTATTTTCATTTGGAGTTAAAAGGTAAGGGGTACAGTGCTGCGCGTGTTGGTATTGCCGTTAGCGACAATGTTACCGGGCCATACACCTATCTTCGTTCATTGCGACCCAATGCAGGAGTTTGGCCACAGAACATGACTGAATCCCAGAAAAACAGCAGTGTTACAATGGAAGATTTTTCCGATTGGTGGACCGATGATTGGATGGCTGCTGTTCATGATGGACTGTTTATTCGCCGTGATTTTGAAGGAGGACAAATGTCGCGCGACATGACACTTTTTGTTGATGATGACGGTAAAGCCTATCACATTTATGCATCGGAAGAAAACCTGACACTGCACATTGCCGAACTGAGTGATAATTATTTAAATTATACCGGAAAATATATACGAGTTGCTCCAGGCGGACATAACGAAGCGCCCGCCATTTTCAAAAAAGACGGGACGTATTTAATGATCACCTCAGGATGTACCGGTTGGGATCCTAATGCTGCCCGAATGTTTACGGCTGAATCGATCTGGGGGCCTTGGGAACAACATCCAAATCCTTGTGTTGGAGAGGATGCCGATCTCACTTTTCACTCGCAAAGCACATACATTTTACCGGTGGCAGGGAAAAAGGATGCCTTTATTTTTATGGCCGATCGCTGGACGCCCAAAAAACCGATTGAGGCTAGTTACATCTGGTTGCCCATTCAATTTGAAAACGGATTGCCGGTATTAAAATGGATGGATCAGTGGAACCTCAGCATATTTGATGAATCAAACGAATTATAATAAGTAGAAATAATGAAGAAATTAGCAGTATTTGCATTGCTCCTGTTGCCATTTATTGGATTGGCGCAGGATGTATTTATTCAGAATGCAAACGGACGGGAGTTCACCAGTTTGAACGGGAAGTGGAAGTATGTACTCGATCCCTACGAACAAGGGCAAATCGGTTTTATGCCCGTTTATGAGAATGTAAAACAAAAGGATAAATCAGACCGGATAGAATACAGTTTCGATGATGCACAAACGCTTTGGGTTCCGGGTGCCTGGGATGCACAAAAGCCTGAGCTGGCATACTACGAAGGAAGTATCTGGTACCGCAAAACCTTTGATAAATCGGATCTCTCGAACGACAAACGTTATTTTGTGTACGTTGGTGCGGCCAATTATATAAGTACGGTAACTTTAAACGGAAAAGTGCTTGGCGTTCACGAAGGTGGTTTTACGCCTTTCGCTTTCGAAGTCACTGACTTGATCAAAGAGAAGGACAATTTTCTGATTATCGGTGTAAACAACAGCCGCAGAAAAGGAGGAATTCCAGCTCCGGTTACCGATTGGTTTAATCATGGTGGTATTACCCGCGATGTGCTGTTGGTTGAAATGCCCAAGACTTTTGTGAGCAATTATTTTCTTTCGTTAGACAAAAGCTCACTTAACGCAAAAAGCAAACAAATTAATGGGAAGCTTCTGCTTGACGGAGAATCATTTCCGGAAAAAGCCCGAATTGAAATTCCTGAATTAAAGGTTGACAAAGAAATTGATGTTGAAGCCGATGGGACCTGCAATTTTACCATCGACGTAAAAAATATGGAACTTTGGTCGCCCAAAAATCCAAAATTGTACGAAGTTTCTATCTCTGCTGCAGATGATAAAATAACTGATCAAATCGGATTTCGAACCATTGAAACAGAAGGCAAAAAAATCCTGTTGAACGGTGAACAGGTTTTCTTGAGAGGAATTTCGCTGCATGATGAAAATCCGCTTCGTTCCGACCGTGCAAATTCTGTTGACGATGCAAAACTGGTTTTGGGCTGGGCAAAAGAACTGGGGTGTAACTTTATTCGTTTGGCGCATTATCCGCATCAGGAAAATATTCTCCGTGAGGCCGACAAAATGGGAATATTGCTTTGGGAAGAGTTGCCGTTGTATTGGGGAATCGACTGGGAAGATCAGGAGGTTCTGCGAAAAGCAAAACAACAGTATTCTGAAATGATAAACCGCGATTATAACCGCGCGAGTTCAATAATCTGGTCGATTGCAAACGAAACAACACCATCCGCTTCCCGAAATGCATTTTTGGGCGCTGTAGCCGATCATGTTCGTTCAATGGATAGTACCCGCTTGTTGTCGGCCGCTTGTAAAAAGGATCAGCCCGGCGATGGAAATACGGCTAAATATTACACGATCAACGATCCGTTAATGAAATATCTCGACGTGGTGAGCTTCAACGAATATTTGGGCTGGTACGGTGGTCTGCCCGACGAGTGTCGCGAAAAAGTTATTTCATCGGATGAAGACAAGCCTATAATTGTCAGCGAATTTGGAGGTGGTGCGTTGCAGGGATTTCATGCCGATAGTTTGACGCGTTGGAGTGAAGAGTTTCAGGAATATCTGTACCACGAAAGCATTAATATGTTCGACAAAATTGATGGATTGGCAGGAATGACACCCTGGATTCTGGTTGATTTTATGTCGCCGCTTCGTCAGCTGCCCGATGTACAGGATGGCTGGAACCGAAAAGGCCTGATTTCTGAAAAAGGATATAAAAAGAAAGCTTTCTTCGAATTGCAAAAGTACTACGAAAAGAAAGCTGCGGAATACAAATAGATATTTCGATATAGATTAAGTTTGGATTATTTGAAGGCAGCAGCAGGAATTTCTTGCTGCTGCTTTTTTTATATGAAAGTCTCTCAAAAATCAGTAGCACAATTAGGTTCTAAGTTATTAGACTCACCCTGATTGTGCCTTCGACACAATCGTCCCTCTCTACGAGGGAATGAGGGAGAGTTCGAAGAAAATTGTATTATTTTCATTTGTATTTCTGATTCCTAAAATCAAAAATATTATTCAGGAACTCAGTCCAAACTCCTTTCTGTACCGCGCCGGAGAAATACTTGTAGATTGTTTAAAGATCCGGGAAAAATGATAGCGGTCGGCAAAACCTGTTTTTAAGGCAATTTCGTCGATACTAAAGTTTGAGTGGTGAAGCATGATACAAGCTTGGTCGATGCGTTTGTTACGAATATACTTTTGAATCGATATACCAACTTCATTCGAAAAAAGACGGATAAATGCATTTGTCGCCATTTTGGCTTTGTCGGCTAAAATTGGGTTGCTCAAATCGTATGCTAAATTTTCTTCGATGTAGCGCAAACAGCTGATAATGCGATGATCGTTTGAAATTAAATCCCAATTCGACTCGGGCAGGTCGGTGAGTAAATCAGCGATTAATGCCTTTATCACCAAACTGATATGGAAGCTAAAGAATTTGTGATCCTTGGTAAGGTGATTTTTTATCAACTGAAGTTTCGATTGGAGATGCTCGGTTAGTTCGAAGCTAAAAACTCCTGGCGAGATATTGTCGTAAGGTATTCCAATACTAAAGTGAATAAACAGGTGTAAAAGGCTTGGTTTTGAAGACATTTTTTGTCTGACCGAATCCAAATCAACACGTCCTCCTACGAGTGAAAATCCTTCTTTTGGTATTTCGTGGTCATACAAACGTGTAGCATAGGAAGTGTTGGGAGGAATCAAAATTATCTGGTTGGGAGATAAACTGTACTCTGTATCATTATAAATGATTTTAGCACCTTCGGCACTGTTGTGGTAAATGCGCCAGTAGGGGAAGGAAAGTTCGGTGTATTCCCAGTTCTCGAGCCACCAATGCCGGCAGCAAAGTAGCTGAATGTTATACTTCGGAAAAAACTGAATAACATCAGAAGGATCACCTTTTTCAGGCTTTATTTTAAGGATAGTCATATTGGTTGATGTTAGAATCAGATACAAATGTAATAAAAATAGCCATTGCTTTTAGAGCGGTATAGTGGTACTTTGCAAGGACTAAATAAATACAATAAACTTCAAAAATCTAAATAGACAATTATGGCTAACAGACTAATTGGCGACTTGCCAAAAGTGGGTATCCGCCCGGTTATTGACGGACGCGAACGTGGTGTTCGGGAGTCACTAGAAAAACAGGTAATGGACCTTGCAAAGGCAGCAGCAGCTTTTATCAGCGAACAATTAAGATTTCCAAGTGGCGAAACCGTAGAATGTGTTATTGCTGATACTTGCATCGGTGGTGTGGCAGAAGCTGCATTATGTGCTGAAAAATTCAGAAAAGAGGGGGTTGGTGTTTCATTAACGGTTACGCCGTGCTGGTGTTACGGAACTGAGGTGATGGACACCGATCCGCTGGTGCCAAAAGCAGTTTGGGGATTTAACGGAACCGAACGCCCGGGAGCAGTTTATCTGGCTGCAGCTTTGGCCGGATATACACAAAAGGGATTGCCAACTTTCGGAATTTATGGTCGCGATGTGCAGGATGCCGGCGACACAACAATTCCGGAAGATGTAAAAGAAAAGATACTACGTTTTGTAAAATCGGGGCTGGCAGTGGCTCAAATGAAAGGAAAGTCGTATTTGTCGATTGGATATAGTTCGATGGGAATTGCAGGTTCGATGGTAGATTCATCTTTTTTTCAAAAGTATTTGGGAATTCGCACCGAGTTTGTTGAATCGGTAGAAATTCTCAGACGGATGGACGAAGGAATTTACGATGAGGAGGAGTATCAAAAAGCTCTGGCCTGGACAAAAGAAAACTGCAAAGAAGGCAAAGATGTAAATAAACCGGAAGACCAGGCGGATGCCGCCAGAAAGGAAGAAGAGTGGGAGACGGTGGTTAAAATGACTTTGATTTGCCGCGATATGATGATCGGTAACGAAAAAGTTGTTGCCAAAGGTTACCGCGAAGAAGGTTTGGGAAGAAATGCAATTTTGGGTGGTTTCCAGGGGCAACGTCAGTGGACGGATTATAAACCGAATGCCGATTTTACAGAGGCAATTTTGAATTCGTCATTCGATTGGAATGGTATTCGTCAGGCGTTTGTTTTTGCAACCGAAAACGATAGTTTAAATGGTGTTTCTATGTTGTTCGGGCATTTGCTGAGCAAAACCAGCCAGATATTTTCTGACGTGCGAACCTACTGGAGTCCGAAAGCGGTTAAACGTGTTTGCGGAAAAGAATTAACAGGCCTGGCCGAAGGTGGTATTATTCACCTGATCAACTCCGGTTCAACAACGCTAGATGCAACAGCGCAGCAACGCGATTCTGAAGGAAAACCGGCTATGAAACCTTTCTGGGAAATTACCGAAGAAGAAGTGCAAAAGTGTTTGGAGAATACGCTGTGGCCACAGGCTGAGCGTGGTTATTTCCGTGGAGGAGGTTATTCGTCACAGTTTAAAACTGCCGGACAAATGCCGGTTACTATGAGTCGTGTAAATCTGGTTGATGGACTGGGGCCGGTGCTTCAAATTGCCGAAGGTTGGACGGTTGAACTTCCTAATGATATTCATGAAATTTTAGATGAACGCACAAATCCAACCTGGCCGACAACCTGGTTTGTGCCACGTGTAAATGGTGAGGGGGCTTTTAAAGATGTATACTCAGTAATGGCCAACTGGGGCGCCAATCACGGTGCAATTAGTTACGGTCATATTGGTGCCGATCTTATAACGTTAGCTTCCATGTTGCGCATTCCGGTGAACATGCATAATGTTGATGAGGACAAGGTGTTCCGGCCAAGTGCATGGGCATCGTTTGGTGAGAATAAAGAAGGATCAGATTTTCGTGCCTGTGAATCGTACGGGCCGCTCTACGGTAAAAAATAGTGCTTATGCCTGAAAAAGATCTGGCAATAGTATTCGATTGCGGAGCCACAAACCTGCGGGTGATCGCCATGGATGTACATGGCAAAATTGTGGCTTCGGAATCGACTGCGAACAATACAAGTCCCGATCCTGAATTGCCTGGTGGCGTAATTTGGGATGTGGAAGAAATGTGGGGAAAACTTTGTTCTGCTTCACAAAAAGTTATGGCTGCAATTGATGCAAAACGGATTGCAGGCGTAACTGTTACTACTTTTGGCGTTGATGGTGCTTTTGTGGATAGTGAAGGCAAACTGCTTTACCCGGTAATTTCGTGGCAATGTCAGCGCACAACGCCTGTAATGAATGAGATTGGGAAATATATTCCTCTTGAAGATTTGTATGCCGAGGCCGCCACTTTTCCGTATGCATTTAATACCATTAATAAGTTTGTGTGGATGAAGGAAAACCGGCCGGAGGTAATAGAAAAAGCGCATCGTTTCTTATTTATCACTTCGCTGTTTATTTTTAAGCTGACGGGCGAGTTGCGCAACGACGCTACCATGGCAGGTACTTCCATGTTGATGGATATGCAAAAGCAAAAGCCTTCGGAAAAGATATTTGCAGCCTTGGAAATTCGGAACGATATTTTGGGAGATATTGCAGAATCTGGTGAATTGGCCGGAGCCGTTCATCAAAAAGCTGAAACTGAAACGGGGATTCCAAAAAATGTTCCGGTTTTTTTTGGCGGGCACGATACACAGTTTGCAGTGTTTGGCTCGGGAGCCAATGAAAACGAGCTGGTGCTGAGCAGCGGAACATGGGAAATCATTATGGCGCGTAGTGCCGGTTTTAAGTCGACAAAAAAGGAACTGGCGGCGCAGTTGACCACCGAAATGGATGCCGAAAAAGGACTGTTCAATATCGGGCAGAATTACCTGGCTTCGGGAATATTAGAGTGGTTTGCCAAAAACTTTTATCCGGAACTAAGTGGCGATGCTTTGTACAAAAAAATGATTGATGATGCGAGTGTTGTTCAGCCCGGCGAATCTTCTGTTTGGGTAAATCCTTCGTTTTATGGCGAAGGCGGAAATAATACTTTTGGCGCGATTAACGGTTTAACAATTCATACAAAACGTGGCGAAATCTACCGGGCATTTCTTGAAAGCCTGGCGTATCGCTTACGGTTTGGCATCGAGGCACTGGAAAATGCCGGTGGTTTTAAAGCCGAAAAAATAATTTGTGTGGGTGGTGGATCAAAAAACTATCTTTGGAATCAATTGCGTGCCGATGTTTGTAATTTGCCCATACAACTGGTCGATCAGAAGGAGACAACCGTTTTGGGAGCAGCCTTGTTTGTTTTTGCGGGAAGTGGGGTCGCAAAATCGCCCGGAGAAGCCCGGAAGATGGTTGATTATAATCCTAAAATTATTCATCCATCTGAAAACCAAAGACAATACGTGGAGTTGTATCAGGTGTTTAAAGAACGCATGCAATACATTTTATAGAAGTGTTGAACTACAAAACTTAAAATTAACTGTGGATGCATTAAAAAATCTTCCGGCCGAAGTCGTGAAACATATTAAACAGGTTAGCGAGGTTGCCGGTTATTTATGGGAAAAAGAGTGGGCAGAAAAAAGCTCAGGAAATATTTCCATCGATCTTAGCGGATTGTTTCCGGATTCAACAATAGACCAAAGTGAAGAAGAAGTTCCCTGCGATTTCCCAAAAGAAGCTGCAGACATGATACTTTTTGTTACCGGTTCAGGTTGTCGTTTGCGGCATTTGGTGAATAGGGCAGAAGAAGTGGCTGCAATCATCGCTGTTAACCAAATGGCTACTGCCTATTCTGTTTTGTGGGGAGGGAAAAGTGCAGGATTTAAACCGACTTCTGAATTGAGCGCACACATAAAAATTCATCTTTTTAATGCCGCCAACAATACCGGCAAAAAAGCTGTCGTTCATGCGCATCCAATAGAGTTGGTGGTTTTGAGCCATCATAAACTTTTTAAGGATGAAGCTTTGTTTAATCACTCGCTTTGGAAAATGTGCCCGGAAATAAAGTTGTATGTTCCGCGCGGCGTTGGCTGTGCCGATTATGCACGATATGGAACCGAGCAACTGGCAAATCTTACGTTGGAAGCATTAATAAATCATGATGTGGTTTTGTGGGAAAAACATGGAGCTTTGGCAACTGGTGTTGATATGGAAGAAGCGTTCGACTTCCTGGATGTGGCCAATAAGGGAGCTAAACTTCTGTTGTTAGCATGGAGTGCCGGATTCGATCCTGAAGGACTGTCGCCCGAACAACTGGATGAGCTAATTAATACCTGAAAGTGTTAAATTCTCCTTTGCTCTTCTGGTTCAAAGCATTGTCATCGCAATAAACTTTTACCTTTGCGGCTCATTTAAAAGTAAGGTTAAGGTATGAGTTTAAACCGTGCAGGCAAATTTTTTATTCCCGTATTAACAATGGTTATGGCTGCAATGGTGGCTATGTCGCCATTTGCAATTGATACCTACATTGCTGCGTTACCCGATATTGCCGGATATTTTGGCGTGTCGTTACACGTAGCCGAGTTGACTATCACCTTGTATTTTCTGGGATTTGCTTTTGGTAATTTTTTCGGTGGCCCTCTGTCCGATGCTTTCGGACGAAAAACAATCGCACTCACCGGAATTGCGCTGTATGGTTTAGCCGCCCTGCTCATTACTACCTGCACCAAAATTGAATACGTGTTGATGTTGCGTGTGCTACAGGCTTTTGGCGGAGGTTTTGCAACGGTTACCGGTAATGTATTTATTCGCGACTGGTACAGCGGAAAACAGGTAGCTCGCTTTGTTACCATCATAAGCATGATCATTATGCTGGCACCTCTGTTTGCACCGGTTCTTGGTGCCGGTTTAATTCATTGGTACGGCTGGGAAAGTATCTTTTGGTTTTTATTCGCATTTGCAATTCTGTTATTTGTATCCATGTGGCTGCTTATTCCGGAATCAAGAGCTCCGGAGCTGATTACCCGGAAAATTACAGGTCGGCAATTGATTGAAAAGTACCGGATATTTTTCTCCAATAGACAAAGTACAATTTTGCTGTTTGCCATAAGTTTACCCATGTCGGGTTTGTATGTTTTTATTACAGCGGCCTCATTTATTTACATGGAGTATTTTGGTGTCAGCCAAATGCGTTTCCCCATTTTTTTTAGTGCTAATGTTGTTTTAAACATCATGCTTTCGTTTTTAAATACCATACTTCTGAAGAAACACGATCCTGAAAAAATTCTGCGTTACGGATTGTTGCTGCAGTTGATTTCGGGAGTTATCCTCGCTGTTTCGGTGCTGATGCCGGATCCGAAACTGTGGTCGGTATTTGCATCAATTGTATTGTATGTGGGTAGTTTAGGTTTGGTTTTTGGAAACGGAACGGCTACAATTTTGAATCATAATCCGGAAGTTGCAGGATCAGCAAATGCCACTATCGGAATTGCCCGATTTGCCATTAGTGCACTTATCGGAAGTATCATGGCCATGTTTCACACCGGCGATATTATTCCTTTCGGATTGGTGTTGTTTATCTGTACGTTAACGGGAAATGTTTTGTATAACTGGGCTTTACGGATAAAAGAATAAGTTTCTACCAAATTCCACTTAATCCATCCTCAAGCGCTTTTTGGTAGCGTTCAATATTAAACGAATACAGATATGGCGATTTATGAGCTCCGCCTGTTTTGCGTTCTTTTAATTTGTCAAGAATATTGTAGTTGAGCATTTTTCGCTGAAAATTGCGACGATCCAGTTCGCGGCCAAGAATAGTTTCATATAGTTTTTGAAGTTCGGGCATAGTAAATTTCTTTGGTAACAGTTTAAGGCCAATTGGTTGCTGATTAAGCTGTAAACGCAAAGTTGTATGCGCTTCCTGAATTATTTGTTTGTGGTCAAGTAGCATTGAAACATCGTTGTTAAGCCCAATCCAGTCGCAGCGGTCGGAGAACAGATCCGGAGTAGGTTTAACTTTCGAAAAGTCGACCAGTGCATAAAATCCAATGGAGATAAAACGGTTGTCGAAAAATGATGGATCAGGAATTGCTCCGGCCATAATTCCATCCATAACTGCTTTGTTCGATCTGGCACGTTCCGGATCACTAAATATTTTAAATTGCTTTAGAAATAAATTGTCAAGTCCGGTACGTTCTTTCACGATCCGTTTTGCTGCCTCCTCCAGGGTTTCATTATTGCCCAAAAATCCGCCGGGAAGTGTATACGCTTTTGAATATTTTAAATGTAAAAGCAATACTTTAAGTTCGTTATTACTGAATCCGAAAATCACACAGTCTAACGATATGTGGTTTAAATAATTTGCAGAATTAAAAGGTTTAGTTGTTGTCAAAGTCTCAAAATTTTATGCTTACAAATTAGTCATTTTTCTGTGAATATTAATTGAATATGTTTAAAAATATAATAATGTGTCGTGTTGACACTAGGTGTTGAATTTATTCTTATCTTCAACCCGGTCGATAGGTCTTTGTGAGTCGGCTAAAACAGTAAAACTAAATTAGAACTAAATTCTTCACCATGATTATGAACGAATCCAGACGTATCAGTCTATTATTTTTAAGTATTCTTTTTCTTGCTTCAGGGTATGTATCTGCAAGTGTCTCACAACAAAAAAGTGTAAAAGAAATTGTAAAGTCGATGACTTTAGAGCAAAAGGCTCAACTAGTAATCGGAACAGGAATGTATTTTCCTTTGCCCGATTCTATTCGCGAACAAATGCCGCCAATGTTTGGTGGAGGTCTTGATACCAGCACTCCTTACGGAAAGATGGTGGAAAAAATCAGGGGGTATTTGCCCGGAACTGCAGGTGTAACTGCTGAATATCCTGATTTGGGAGTTACAAGCCAGACTTTAGCAGATGGTCCTGCCGGATTACGTATCAGCCCAACCCGCGAAGGCGAAACCGATACTTATTATTGTACAGCTTTCCCTATTGCTACGGTAATGGCTTCATCGTGGGATACCGAGTTGGTAGAATCGGTAGGAAAAGCGATGGGAAAAGAAGTGTTGGAATATGGAGGCGATGTGCTTTTGGCTCCTGCACTAAATATTCAGCGCGACCCGCTTTGTGGGCGTAACTTCGAATATTATTCTGAAGATCCGCTGGTAGCCGGAAAAATGGCAGCCGCTATGGTGAGAGGTATCCAGTCGAATAGCGTGGGAACTTCAATAAAACACTTTGCAGTGAATAACCAGGAAACAAACCGTATGTCGGTTGATGTAATTGTTAGCGAACGTGCACTGCGTGAGATCTACCTGAAAGGATTTAAAATTGCCGTACAGGAAAGCGAACCGTGGACAGTGATGTCATCATACAATAAAGTAAATGGTGTTTATACTTCTGAAAGTCACGACCTGTTAACCAAAATTCTTCGCGACGATTGGGGATTTGCAGGATATGTAATGACTGACTGGGGAGGTGGTAGCGATGTTGTTGCCCAAATGAAAGCCGGAAATGACATGATCCAGCCGGGTTCTCCACAAGCCATTCAAACATTAATTGAAGCTGTAAAATCAGGAAACCTTGATGAGGCGGTTTTAGACACAAATGTAGAACGCATCCTGAATATCATGGTTGAAACACCACGTAACAGAGGCTATAAAATTTCAAACAAACCTGATCTGAAAGCACATGCCGAAGTAACCCGTCAGGCAGCTACTGATGGTATGGTTTTGCTGGAAAACAAGGGTGCACTTCCATTCGCAAAAAGTATTAAAAATGTTGCCGCTTTCGGTAATACTTCATACGATTTTATTTCAGGAGGAACCGGTAGTGGCGACGTTAACGAGGCTTACACTGTTTCGTTATTGCAAGGACTGGATAATGCAGGATACAAAACTTACGACGATCTTAAAGATACCTACGAAACATACATGGAAGAAGCTCGGAAAACGCAGGATAATTCAAGAAACTTTCTGGCAGCTTTAATGGGTGGAAAAATTCCTGTTGACGAAATGGCTTTGGATGCATCGATAGCTGAAGACATGGCTTCAAAAGCTGATATTGCTTTGATTACAATCGGACGTAATGCCGGAGAAGGTGGCGACCGCGAAGCTGTTGAAGGCGACTTTTATCTGAATAAAAATGAACAGGATCTGATTAAAACGGTAACCGAAGCTTTCCATGCAAAAGGTAAAAAGTCAGTGGTTATTCTTAATGTTGGAGGCGTTGTTGAAACAGCCAGCTGGAGCAATATTCCTGATGCCATTCTTTGTGCGTGGCAACCCGGACAAGAAGGTGGTAACTCTGTAGTTGATGTACTTTCCGGTAAAGTAAATCCGTCAGGTAAACTGGCACAGACTTTCCCTGTGAAATACGATGATGGTTCGTCGTCGGATAATTTCCCAGGCGAGGCTGTAAAACAAGAGGGAGCAGAAGATAATACCGCCGACCAGTCAGGATTCTCGATGATGCGCCGCGTGCCATGGGAAGTGGTTTACGAAGAAGATATTTACGTTGGATACCGTTATTTCAATACGTTCGAAGTGCCAGTGGCTTACGAATTTGGTTACGGAAAATCGTACACAACATTTGAATACAGTAACCTGAAACTGAGCGATAAAAAATTCGATGGTAAAATTACGGTTTCTGTAGATGTGAAAAATACAGGTGATGTAGCCGGAAAAGAGGTGGTTCAGGTTTATGCCAGTGCTCCCGGTAAAGAATTAGAAAAGCCGGAAGAAGAGTTGGTAGCCTTCGGAAAAACAGCTTTGTTAAAACCGGGTAAATCTGCAACTCTTACATTTGATATTGATGCGGCACTTTTGGCTTCGTTCGACGAAGCTAGTACAAGCTGGATTACTGAAGCAGGCGATTACACTGTTAAAGTTGGGGCTTCTTCAAAAGACATTAAAGAAAAAGCAACTTTCTCTGTTGCCAACGATATTACAGTCGAAAAGGTATCAAAAGCAATGGTGCCTCAAAAAGACTTTGAAAAAATACATAGGTAGTGGGACTTGGTTAAATACTCTCTTCCTGAAATTATTCAGGAGGGGAGTTCCCTTTTCCTTAACCTGTGAATTAAACGATCTTTTTAAGACTAAACAAATTGTAAACCTACTACCTATGAAAAACGTACGCGTGATTCTATTTCTTGGTATTGCCCTTGTTCTTTGGGCATGTTCGCAGCCACCCAAACCAATAAAAGACAGTGTAGCTATTGCCGATGGAACGGTAAGCGGTTCGTTTGATGAAACTACCGGAATTACTACTTTTAAAGGAATTCCGTTTGCAGCGCCTCCTGTGGGCGATTTGCGTTGGAAAGAACCGCAGCCTGTTCAACCGTGGGAAGGCGTGAAACAATGCACCGAGTTTTCAGCTAGTCCTATTCAAGGCACTCCAATGCCGTTCAGAATGTGGACACAGGAATATATTGCTCCAAAAGAACCGTTAAGCGAAGACTGTTTGTATCTGAATGTCTGGACGCCTGCCAATGATGCTACTGAAAAACGCCCTGTGTTCGTTTACATTTATGGCGGTGGTTTTTCAAGTGGTGGAAGTGCTGTGCCTATCTACGATGGCGAGGAAATGGCAAAAAAAGGCCTCGTTTTTATTAGTATAAATTATCGTGTGGGAACTTTAGGATTTTTGGCCCATCCGGAACTTACTGCTGAATCGCCAAATAACGCTTCAGGAAATTATGGTTTGCTCGACCAGGTGGAAGCGCTGAAATGGGTAAATAAAAATATTGCTGCTTTTGGTGGCGATCCAAATAATGTAACCATTGCCGGTCAGTCGGCAGGTGCGTTTAGTATCAATTATTTGGTGGCTAGTCCGTTAACAAAAGGACTGATTCATCGAGCCATTGCAGAGAGTGGCGGTGCTGTTTTGTCAACCAATGCATTGGCACGTGGTGGCGATCTGAAATCGGCTGAAGAAGCAGGCGTAAAATTCGCTGAATCACTGGGAGCATCATCCATTAATGAATTGCGAGCAAAAAGTGCCGAAGAGATTTTAAGTGGCAGAGGCGGTGGTGCTCCTATTGTTGATGGTTATTTTCTTCCAAAATCGGTTGGCGAAATCTTTGCCAACGGAGAACAAAATGATGTTCCTGTAATTATTGGATGGAATGAAGATGAAGGATTTGGCCCTCCTCCAGTTCCTGCAGATCGATTCAAAGAGCGTGTAAAACAACAATTTGGCGATATGGCTGACGAGTTTTTGGCTAAATTCCCAATGGACACTGACGAAGAAGCTTTCGCTATTCAAAACGATTTGGGAGCATTGCAAACTTTTGGTATCCAGTCGTACAAATGGATGCAGCTGCAAAATCAAACCGCTACGTCAAAAGTATTTATGTACCGTTTTGAGCGTGATGTGCCTTATGCCGATGGTATGCAGGATTTTGGTGCTTTCCATACCGGCGAAGTTCCGTATGCCTACAATAATTTGAAAATGAGTCCGCGTCCATGGACAGAGGCTGACTATAAACTAGCCGACCTGATGTCGGATTACTGGGTGAATTTTGCTACTTCGGGAAATCCAAATGCAGAAGGATTGCCCGGATGGGAAGCAGCAACTCCCGATAATCTGAAAGCAATGCATTTCAATACTACATCAGCGTGTGGTGATTTGCCAAGTACTGAACTGCTTAAATTTCTTGATAAATTTTATTCCGGAACCAACTAAAACTATAACTATGAAAAAACAAATTTCAGGTGTACTGATTGCGTTATTTGCAATTACTGTACTTAACGGTTGTGGCCCCAAATGGACCGAAGAAGAAATGGGAGATTTTAATCTTGTTCACAATGAAGGTGGAGCAACTTTAGGGTATTCTCCTAAATCAGGAGTAACACTCATTACCGATGGTGGTTATGCTTTTAAAGACCTCAATCAGAATGGCGAACTTGATGTGTACGAAGACTGGCGCAAGTCGGTTGATGAGCGCGCCAAAGACCTGGCTTCAAAAATGTCGGTAGAGCAAATTGCCGGATTAATGTTATACAGCGGACACCAGTCGATACCTGCCGGAAGTGGTGGTTTTGGTGCCGGAACTTACAACGGCAAACCTTTTTCAGAGGCTGGAGCAAAATCAAGTGATTTGACCGATCAGCAAATAAAGTTTCTTAATGAGGATAATCTACGTCATGTTTTGATTACTACAGTTGAAAGTCCTGGAGTAGCAGCACAATGGAATAACAACATGCAAGCTCTGGTTGAAGGTCTTGGTTTGGGAATTCCCGGAAATACAAGTACCGATCCGCGCCACGGAACAAGAGCGGAAACCGAATACAATGCCGGTGCCGGTGGCGATATTTCAATGTGGCCAACCACTTTGGGTTTGGCAGCAACCTTCAATCCTGCGGTGATGAAACAATTTGGCGAAATCGCCTCTATCGAATATCGTGCTTTAGGAATTTCAACAGCACTTTCCCCTCAGATCGATTTATCGACCGAACCTCGCTGGAGTCGTTTTAGCGGAACAATGGGTGGCGATCCCGGTTTGGCAACCGATCTGGCACGTGCTTATGTCGATGGATTTCAAACCTCTTCGGCAGCTAAGGAAATTGCCGGTGGTTGGGGGTTCGAAAGTGTAAATGCCATGGTAAAACACTGGCCAAGCGGTGGCCCGGAAGAGGCAGGTCGCGATGCACACTTTGGTTACGGTGCTTATGCGGTTTATCCGGGGAACAACCTGTCGGATCAGTTGAAACCGTTTACTGAAGGTGCTTTTAAACTGGATGGTCCAACGGGCAAAGCAACAGCTGTTATGCCTTATTATACTATTTCATATAATATCGATCAGAAGAATGGCGAAAACGTAGGAAACGCTTACAATAAATACATTATTACCGATCTGTTGAGAGGCGAGTACGGTTACGATGGCGTGGTTTGTACCGACTGGATGATTACCGCGGATACGCGCAGTGTGCATGAATTCCTGGGCAAATGTTGGGGCGTGGAAAACCTTTCAGTTGCCGAACGTCACTACAAAGTGATTGAGGCGGGAGCAGACCAGTTTGGCGGAAACAACGAAAAAGGGCCGGTTTTGGAAGCTTATGAAATGGGAGTGAAAGAACACGGCGAAGAATACATGCGCAATCGTTTTGAGCAATCGGCAGTTCGTTTGCTGAAAAATATTATCCGTCCGGGATTATTCGAAAATCCATATTTGGTTGTAGCAGAATCGGAAGAGATTGTTGGGAAACCGGAATACATGAAAGCCGGTTACGAAGCACAATTGAAATCGGTTGTGATGCTGAAAAACAAGGACGGTGTTTTGCCTGCAGAGAAGAAGTTGAAAGTTTATATTCCGCAAAAATACACTCCGGGTGGAGCCAACTGGTTTGGAATGGTTACTGAACCAAGCTGGAGCGACGCTGCAAACATGGATGTAGTAGCCAACTATTTCGAAGTGGTTGATGCTCCTGAAAAAGCAGATCTTGGCATTTGTTTGATATCAAGTCCGCAGGGTGGCTCTGGGTACTCGCTTGAGGACAAGGAGAAAGGTGGTAATGGTTATGTGCCGATTTCACTTCAGTACGGACCATACACCGCAAAATATGCGCGCGAAACAAGTATTGCAGGCGGAAGTCCGTTCGAAGATTTCACCAACAGAACATACAAAGGCAAAACCACCGAGGCAGCCAACATTTACGACATGCAAGTGGTGAACGAAACAAAAGCAAAAATGGGTGATAAACCTGTAATTGTTGTCGTAAACGTTGCCAATCCGTTTATTCCTGCCGAGTTTGAGAAGAGTGCCGATGCTATTCTCATTCACTGTGGAGTGCAGGATCAGGCGATTATGGACCTTATTACAGGGAGTGCCGAACCTACTGGTTTATTGCCTTTTCAATTGCCTGCCAATATGAAAACCGTGGAAGAGCAGTTTGAGGATGTTCCTCGCGACATGGAGTGTTATACCGACGAAATCGGCAATGTATACGACTTTGCTTACGGTATGAACTGGAGCGGAGTAATTAACGACGAAAGAGTAAATACATACAAATAAAACAATCGCAGTTTTTTCAGGATCTTCGGGTAAAATCGGAGATCCTTTCTTTAAAAAATTTAAATCAACTTAACCAAATCGATTGAGGCTTTGCAACTGCCGGAAAGGCAGATTTGGAGCCTTTAGACCAAAACCGTAATAACATGAAAACCAAATTCTTTTTAAAGTTAGTGTCGCTAATCTTATGCACGTGCAGTTCCATCATTGTGTTCGGGCAGGATATTGTGCAAATAGCCAAAAATGATGGAACGGTAAATTTCGACGGAGTGCCCGATGAAGCTTTCTGGCAAAAGGCCCGACAGTTTGAACTAATTATGCATATCCCCAATTTTGAAGCTGCACCAAGCGAGGATACAAAAACGTACATCAGTTACGACGATAATTTCCTGTGGGTAGGTGCTTTTCTCAACTATCAGAATCCTGAGAACATTGTTTCCACCAGTAAAAAGCGCGACGAGAAATCTAAAAATCCCGATTCGTTCGGAATTTTATTGGATACTTACGACGATAACGAAAATGCGCTGGCTTTTTTCACCATGCCGGCAGGGCAACGTATTGATTATGCGGTATCGAATGATGCACAGAAAATGCCAGGTCCTCCTGGAACGGCAACAGCGCAAAACTACAGCTGGAATACTTTCTGGGATGTAAAAACAGCGCGTACCGCAACAGGTTGGGCTGTGGAGATGCGCATTCCTTTTTCAAGTCTGCGTTTTCAGGAAGTTAACGGACGTGTAAAAATGGGATTGCTGATTAACCGCGGCGTAAGTCACAACAACGAGTTGGATACTTATCCAGCTGCTGATCCGAAATACGGCAGACTGGCGGCCAATAAACCATCGCTGGCGCAAACCATCGAACTATCGGGAGTGAAAAGCAAAAAGCCGGTTTACATTGCACCTTACATTTCTGTCGGAACTGAAAAAATAAATGATTTAAATGAAGAGGAAACCGCTTTTGATTCGTCGGATGACAATAAGCTGACTGGGGGAGTGGATATAAAATACAGCCTTACCAGTAACCTTACGATGGATCTGACTTTTAATACCGATTTTGCACAGGTTGAAGCCGATGACGAACAAGTGAATCTTACGCGATATGCTTTGTTCTTTCCCGAGAAAAGGATGTTTTTTCAGGAGCGCTCGAGTATTTTCGATTACAAATTGAGTGGTCCCAGTAAATTGTTTTACAGTCGGCGTATTGGTATTGACGAAGACGGCTGCCTGACACCAATTCTGGGAGGTGCCCGTTTAACCGGACGTATTGGAAAATGGGATATGGGATTTATGGACATGCAAACACAAAAGCAGAATACCAGTCCATCAGAAAATTTTGGAGTACTGCGTTTCCGTCGCCAGGTTATCAATACCAATTCGTATGTTGGGGCAATTATGACCTCAAGAGTTGGTGCTGATATCAACGATTCGTATTCGTATGGTGTGGACGGTATATTCCGCATTTTTGGCGATGATTACATTGAAGCTGGTGTGGCTCAAACCACTGATCCGGAAGGCACCGACTTTTCGGCCGGAATTGAAAATACATTCTATCGGGCATCTTGGCAACGCAGAAGCGAAGTAGGTTTTGCATACGATTTATCTTATGCGTACACAGGCGAGAATTTTGATCCTCAGGTTGGTTTCTTATCAAAATATGGCACAAAAGGACCGAGAATAAAATTGCAGTATGGCTGGCTTCCCGGGCCGGAGTCGAAACTATTTAAATTCAGTATTGACGGAACTTTTTACGAATCGTACCGGGTTACCGATGGAGGTTTGGAAACAGGAATGTACGGGCCGGGTTTTAATTTAAATACCAAAAAAGGGTGGATGGTAAATATGGATTTGAATTACCGGATTGAAGGTGTTGATGAAGAATTTGAACTGGATGATGATGTTGTTGTTCCGGCAGATAAATACAAAACATATACCAGCCGCTTTACATTAATGTCGCCCGTTTCGAAACCACTGTCTACAACCATAATGATGTCGGGTGGCCAGTTTTACGATGGTAATAACGTTACGGCAACTGTTCAGCCAATTTATAATCTTTCAGCCAGTTTACAACTGTCGGGCTATTACAATTACAGTCATGTAGTTTTCTCTAACCGTAACCAGGAGATGAATGCCCACGTAGGTCGCCTGAAGTTTTTATATATGTACAACACCAAGTTGTCGTTTAGTTCATTTGTTCAGTATAACAGTGTTAACGATGTAACCGTTGCCAATTTCCGCCTGCGTTATAACCCAAAAGAAGGAAATGATTTGTATGTGGTGTATAACGAAATACGCCCAACAGAAGATTATGTAGACAATGATTTGGAAGAACCTAAATTCCTGAATCGGATTTTTCAGGTGAAATATGTATATACTTTCCAGTTGTAGAAAATATATTTAAGTAGAAGAGGCAAAAGCAGGCCTGCGAATTATCGTAGGCTTGCTTTTTTTGAGCCAATTATTGGCGGAAAGTAAGAGTATCATTTTTGTAATACGTTTCTAACCAAAATGAATTAGCCGGATTGAAACACTTCTTATTAAAAAGAGTGGGATATTAAATCGCTATTTTGTTTTCCAAACCAATACCCCGGCAGTCGGAATGTTTTTGTCTCCGATCAGAATTTCAGTTTCTGCTGGTAACACCATTTCATAGCTAATATTAGAGTAATTTACGGCAATTCCGTAGCCGTCGCGGTATTCAACCATAACGCCTTTTGGGTAGTCTTTTACATCAATATTCAGGCGATCATAAAGTTTCTGAAGAACGGCATGCTCCAGTTTCCCATCGTGACTGTCGACACCAACATAAGTAACGGTGCCGTTACCGAGCTTATTAAAAGTTACTGCTGTTTTTCCGGCATAATAATCGCCGCTAAAAGTTCCCCAGGTTTCGGTGCCGTTGTTGGTATGCATAATATCGCCCCAGGTTGTCCATGCGTATTTTTTGTTGTCCATTACCACAGTGTCAGGTGCAAACGACCGAAGCAAATCGTAGAACTCGATTTCACCGCCAATGAGTTCGTAAAGCGGCTCGGCATGTTTTGCCTGCCAAAGATGGCCGAACTCATCCTGATGCCCGGTGCGCACCGACATTACCAGGTTGCCGCCATCTTTTACATATTTAGTGAGCTTTTCAACCAGTGCTAAACTCATTTGCTGGTATGCCGGAGCTACAATAACCGGGTACTCTGAAAAATCCATAGTGTCGCGGATAAAATCAACCGGAGCACCAAACGCTTTCAGTGCTTTGTAATATTTCAAAACATGACCTTCCGTGTCCCAAAGATTGGTTTGTTTGTTGTTGTTTATGGCAACGGTATTGTCCGGGTTATACAAAATGGCTGTTTTTCGGTTTAAATAGTCCTGCGGAATTTTTCCGTTTGACGGATTGTTACGAAGCACCTCTATTTCGTTAATAAACTTTTCGTATTCCAGTCCTCCCGGTGTTGGCGTTACACCGTCGGGGCCAACAATTCCGTAATGGTATTGCTCATAGCCATAAATAGGTGCGCGAAAGCGGTAAGTACAGGTGAATTTGCTACCTCCCGCAAAAACATGCCACAGCCATAAACGAACTGCTCCGGGCAGAGGTTGCGAGTTGATCGATCCCCAGTTAACCTGTCCGGGTTGAAGCTCCATAACACCGTAAATAGGGGATAACGGCCTGAAATAATCGTTGGCCATTGCAATGCGCGAGTATTCGCCCACGCGGTAACCTTTTGGCCCAATTCCGTGGTGCTCGCCGTAAATCATGTAGCGGGTGTAGGTAATAAAATCCAGCTCTTTGCTGGCGCCGGCATAACGCGCATCGTAATAGGGGATATAGTTGGTAGTAATCCACTGATCCGCATTGGCATATTGGCGAATTACATTTGCCTGCTCATCGAGAAAACTTGATGTTTCGTAATCACAAAAACGGCTGTGATCCAAACGTTGGTACAGGTTCATTCCCCATTGCGAGTGTTTCGGGATATTTATCTGATTGAAATTGGTGTAAGTGCCACTCCAGAAGTTGGTTCCCCAGGCATCGTTTAACGCTTCAATGCTGCCATATTTTTCTTTCAACCAGGCTCTGAAACGTTTTTGCGCATCATCGCCAAAATCAACATTGGCAGCCGGTTCGTTATCCAGTTGCCAGCCAAAAATGCGGTCGTCGTTGCCATAATGTTTGGCCAGTTCCTCAATCATTTTTAACGAATAACTGCGGTAATATTCGTTGGAAAAAGATGCATGCTGGCGCGATCCGTGATCCATTTTAGTTCCGTTTTCGTGCTGTTTCAGAATATCGGGATGTTTGCGTACCAACCAAACCGGTGGGGTAGCGGTTGAGGTGCACATTACCACTTTCAGGTTGTATTTGTCGGCCAGTGCCACTGCTCGGTCTAGCCATGCGAAATCGTAAACACCCTCTTCCGGTTCCAGCTGTGCCCAGGCAAACTCGGCAAAATGGGTAAATTCAAAACCCATTTCTGCCATTTTTTTTATGTCGCGTTCCCACTGGTTTTCATCCCAGTGCTCCGGGTAGTAGTAGGCGCCAACCGATGTTAATTCTTCATCAGGGAAGTATTTGTTCGCTTGTTGTGCACTGCTGCCAAACGAAATAAAGCAAGCAATGATAAAATGGATAAAAATGAGGTTGGAATTATAAAACGGACTTCTTTTCATGGTACTATTTTAATTCAAGTTGTTTGTTATTATATGACGTCAATATTCTTATTATTATCTAATCTTCAGACATAAAATATCCTGTAACATTATTGTTTATTTGCATTACACTTTGATATAGAAACAGGTGAAGCTATTATTCCGAAGTGTATTTTCCTTTTACTTCATCGGAAAGGTTGTTTGTAATATTCCGGTTTTTTGCAATGTATTCAGATGGCAACATTTTGTATTCTTCTGCAAAATATTTGGAGAAATACCGCGGATTATTGAATCCTACCTGGTAGGCCACCTCGGAAACTGAAAGCTGGCTGGTTTCGAGTAAGTGGGCCGCCCGTTTTAAACGGATTACGCGTATAAATTCAATAGGTGTTTTTTCGGTTAAAGCCACAAGCTTTTTGTATAAACTTACCCGGCTCATGCCCATTTCAGAGCCAAAGTTTTCAACCGTAAACGAAGCTTCTGCAATATTCTCTTCAACAATTTTTAGTGCTCTTTTTATAAATCGTTCATCTTCCGAGTCAACTTTAACTTTCTCAGGATCGATACCAGTTAAGGCCTGGTACATGATGCGTAATTGCTCGCGCGAACGAATAAGGTTTTCAACCCGCGATTCCAGCACTTTAAAATCGAATGGTTTGGTAAGGTAGGCATCAGCGCCCGATTCGTAACCTTCAATAACAGGTGCAGTGTCGGTTTTGGCCGTCAGCAAAATAACCGGAATATGCTTTGTTTTTCGGGTCGATTTAATTTTTGAGCAAAGTTCAACACCATTCATTTCAGGCATCATAACATCGCTGATAACAATGTCGGGTTGTTGTTTTTCAATGACCGGCAAGGCTTTTGCACCGTTTTCAGCTTCAATAATGTTGTACTTATTTTTAAAGCTATCCTTTAAATAAAATCTTAGGTCTGCACTGTCTTCAACTATTGCCAGCGTTTTTTTCTCCTTATCAAAAGCGGGTATGTCTACGGTGTTGGTCGACAATGGTTGTTGGTGAATTTTTTTGTCGGTTGTTATTCGTTTTTGTTTGGCTGCAATTTCTTCATCCGTAAATATTTCAACCGGAAGTTCAACCGTAAAAGTACTGCCTGCATTCAGTTGGCTTTCCACATTTACGTCGCCGCCAAGCAGGGTCACATATTCCTTAACCATTGATAAGCCAATGCCGGAGCCCTGATTAATTTCTGTAGCCGAACGATCAGTTTGGTAAAATCGGTTAAATATTTGCATTTGTTGTTGCGGCTCAATTCCAATTCCGTTATCCGAAATTTTTATGGTAAGTAACGGTTTTTCGCCCGATGTATTTAGCTCGGTAGTCAAGCTTATCGTTCCACCGTTGTTGGTGAACTTACAGGCATTCGAAAACAAGTTGGTAAATATTTTATCCGTTTTATCTTTATCAAAATAGGTGTGTAGTTCATTTGGAGTGCCCGAAAAACTGAAGCTGATATTTTTACTTTGCATGAGGTCTTCAAACGAAGCTGCAATTTCGCGAACGAAACCAATTATCTCGCCCCAGTCTCTGTGAACTTCAATTTTCTGAAGTTCCATTTTTCTGAAATCGAGTAACTGATTTACCATAGCCATCAGCCGCCGTGCATTTCGTTGAATAAGGACAAGATGTTTTTTGTCCTCCTCGTTTTTGCTGTTCTCGATCAGTTTTTCAATCGGAGCAATTATTAAGGAAAGAGGTGTGCGAAACTCGTGACTAATATTGGTAAAAAACTTCGTTTTAAGTGTATCAACCTGTTGTATACGTTCGGCTTCGCGATGTTCTTGTTCTGCCTCAAATTTAAGTCGCTGACGCTCTGTAAGTATCTTCCAGGTAATAAACAACAATGCAATAATTAGCAGAATATAAAGTGCATAGGCATAGCCTGTTTCCCAAAAGGGAGGAAGTATCTCAATAATTAATGGGGGTTGCATTTCAAGCCACGAAGCGTTATCCTTACTAACCCGAATTAGCAGCTTGTACTCGCCGGCATTTAAATTGGTAAACGTAAGCTCGTTTGTACCCTTGTTTACCTGCAGCCATTCGTCGTTAAACCCACTCAGCTTGTATTGAAAAGTGTTCTTCTCGGGGTGAAAATAACTGAGTGCCGCAAATTCTAACGAGAATACGTTTTCTTTATGTTTTAGCGAAATTTTATCGCTGTAGGTAATCGATTGGTCAAGAATTATTCGCTTTCGAAATGGTTCGTTTACAGACACATCCTGATTAAATACTTTAAACCCGGTAAGAACGATTTTTTCATTGGGATCGTGTGATACAATGTTTTCAGGATTAAACAGGTTAAAACCATTAGCACCGCCAAAAATCAGTTCACCCGATCGGGTTCGGTAAGCCGCTTTCTGGTTAAATTCATTGCCTTGTAAACCATCCTGAAGCCCAAAGTTTTCGATATGAACCTGGAGTTCGTTTACGGGGAGGAGCGGAGAATAATTTTGTACACTAATTTTTGAAATCCCTTTTAACGAAGCAATCCAAAGGTTTCCGTTTTCATCCTCCTCAATAGTTTTAATGTTCGAATTTGCCAGCCCGTCAGATTCAGTGAAAACCAGAAATGTTCCCTGGTTTTTATTCAAAACGTTTAATCCCTGCGATGTGGCCACCCATATTAAACCGCGCACATCTTCATGAATATCATTGGCGTTTCCGTCGCTTAATTGGCCGGGTAAATTCGGATTGGCAGCGTAATGAGTGAAGCGTTTTGTATTCAGGTTTAAAACATCAAGTCCGTTTGAAGTGCCCAGCCAAAGGTTTTGCTCGCTGTCTTCAATAATCGACATAATAAAATCAGAGCCAACCGAATTAATTGCATCCGAAGTATAATGAATAAACTGGTTTTTTGTGCGATCGAAAAGATTTAACCCGCCGTTTAAGGTGCCAACCCAAAGGTTTTGTTTTGAGTCCTCAAAAATGCTCCAAATGCGGTTGTCTGAAATTGAATTTGGATTGTCGGGGTTGTGTTTGTAATGTTGAAATGCTTGGCCGTTAAAACGGTTCAATCCTCCCTGGTACGTTCCCACCCAAAGCGTTCCTTTGCTGTCGATGTGCAACGAAACGATTATATCGGCACTAATACTGTTAGGGGCTGCAGGGGCATGTTTATAACTTGTAAATTTATTTTTCTGACGGTTAAAATAGATTAATCCGCCACCATTTGTACCAATCCAAAGGTTTCCCCTGTTATCCTCCACAAAGCAGTTTACATCGTTGTAAGGCAAACTGTTTTCCGATTCGGCAGAATAACTGAAATGGTTAAAGCGAATAAGGTTATTGTGGAAATAACTGATTCCTTTTTTGTATGTACCTGCCCAAATAATATCTTCATTGTCGCGGTAAAGAAATGTGATGCTGTTTTGTGCAATACTAACCGGATTATCGCCTTTATTCTGCACCACAGTTATCGTTTTGTTTTCTTTGTTAAGAATGTTTATACCGCCGTGGTCGGTTCCAATCCAAATGGCTCCCGATACATCCTCCACAACCGATGAAACCATGTTGTTTGAAAGTTGTAAACCGGCCGAGTTTTGATTGATATTTCTGATTTTTCCGCTTTTACTATCAAGAAAAAATACACCGTAGGGCAATCCGGGAGAATAAATCCAAATGTCGTTATCAGAATCAATAAACAACTGAAATTTATTGAACTCATTTGCTACTTCATCACCAAGGAAAAAGGTTTGTTCTGTTTGTTTTGTTTGCGGGTTTATTTGCATCAGCTCGCCAACATTTGAAATGGCCCAAAGCATTTGCTTGCTGTCCTCGGCAACACTATTCAGGTAATTGTTATTTGCTGGTTTGTTTACCGACGAAATAAAACGAATAGAATCGGCCGATTGATTATCAGGATTAAATTTATATAATCCGTAATTTGAATTTACCAACCAGGTGTTTCCTTGGCTGTCGGTAAAAAACGATTGTGTTCCATTTACAGGGATTGTAGTACCGTGGTAAACTGTTTCGGGCGATGAAAAACTTTCGAAAACCGGATTGTAAACGGTAAAGTTTTCATACGATCTGATCCAAAGTCGTCCGTCAAAGTCTTCAAATAAATATTCAATGGCGTTAAATGGAATGGAGGTGCTGTCGTTAATATCGTGCAAAAACGTTTTAAAGTTTGTTCCATCGTAGCGATTTAAACCCTGCGCGGTGCCAAACCACATAAATCCTTGTTTGTCTTTTAGAATTGCTTTTATTTCATTGTTCGATAAACCGTCGTTTATGCTGATGTGCATAAATTTATACGGATCATTTCCGGCAAGAGATGATGCCTGTATAACCAATGTTGGCAAAACTGCGCAAACAATGATGAATAAAAATTTTAGGATTTTATACCTTTTCCACTTCATTTAAGCTTTCTAAAATGCAATGATTTGCAGCTACTCACTTTTCGCTAAAGTAAGCATAAAAATAAAAACGGGAAACAGAATCGCAACCCTGTTCCCCGTAATTCAAATCAACTAAACTTGTATTATAATTCTACCACAACTTCATCGCCCTGGTAGTTTACTGTTTTTACATTGTTTGCTTTTCCGAGCATAGCCACGGGTTTATCGCGCGAAACTTTAATAATTCTGAATTCGCGGTTTTTAACCATTTCAGGATATTCTCCGTTTCGGTTGCCGATAACCAATTTACCATCTTCTTCAGTGTAAGTGAATTCAATTGTACTGAATTCGCCACCTTCGTAAGCATAAGTGGTACCTTCGTCTTCGTACAGTTTAAACGCAGCATCTTTTCCGGTGTACACGTAAATATCAATCGGTGCACCTTTTTTCTCGTCGGTGTACTGAATTTCAGGTCCAACCGGAATAATCGATCCTTCTTTTACAAAAAGCGGCATACGTTCGTAAGGTGCCTCAACACTTAATTTCTGACCACCCGCCAAATAAGCTCCGGTGTAGAGGTTGTACCAACCGGTATTGTTTGGGAAGTATACATCGCGTTTTGTGGCTTTGTATTCGTATACCGGACAAACCAGTAACGACTGACCAAACATAAACTCATCGCCAATATTCAGCACGCGACGGTCGTCTGAAAAATCCATTGCCAAACCACGCATAATAGTGTAATCGTTGTGATAAACGGCTCCGGTTAAACTGTAGATGTAAGGCATCAGGCGATAGCGCAATTTATTGTAATACAACATCGATTTGTAGGCCGGATGATTTTCCGGAGCAATGTTATAAATCTCGCGGTAAGGATACTGGCCATGAACCCTGAACAGGGGAGCAAATGCGCCAAACTGATACCAGCGGGTGTTCAATTCACGCCATTCTTTCATTGCCTCGCTGCCTTCGGTAGCCCGTTCAAATTTCTTTTGTACACAGAAACCGCCAATGTCCATTGTCCAGTATGGCAGTCCTGACATCGAGAAATTGATACCTGCAGAAATTTGCGCTTTCATATCTTCCCAGGTAGTGCCAATGTCGCCACTCCAGGTAGTTGTTCCGTAACGTTGCATTCCTGCAAACCCCGAGCGGGTAAGAATAAACACACGGTCTTTCGGATTTTCTTCGCGTTGACCTTGGTAAATTCCTTTGGCATTCATTAATGCAAAAGCATTAAAATATTGAGTTGATGGCCCTAAAGCTGTTGGATTCATAAGCTCTTTGCGGTAGTCCATGCTCGCATTCGATAGAATATCCGGCTCGGTAGCATCAAGCCACCACGAGTCAATTCCCATTGAATATAAGTGCTCGTTAATTTGTTCCCAGAAAAGCTTTCTGGCGCCAGGATTATAGGCATCGTAAAACGAACCAATATAACCCGGGTAAATCCAGTCGCGAATACTGTCGTTTATGGCTTGTTTATACATCCAGCCATTTTTGTCGAATTCGTTATAATGTTCGGTTCCCAAATAAAATTTAGGCCACACCGAAATCAAAATCCGGGCATTGTTATCATGTACAAAATCAATCATTCCTTTGGCATCAGGAAAACGCGCTTTATCAAACTCGTGGCTTCCCCATTCTTCAACTTCCCAATACGACCAGTCCTGCACAATATTATCGATAGGAATTTCTCTTTTTCTGAATTCTTTTAGAGTGCTTTCCAGTTCTTCCTGCGTTTTGTAGCGCTCGCGACTTTGCCAGAAACCCATTGCCCATTTTGGCATAACCTGGGCTTTACCGGTTAGTGTGCGGTAACGGCTGATTACATCATCCATGCTGTTCCCTTTCATAAAGAAATAGTCGATTTGGTCGCCCATTTCAGAGTAAAAAGAAATGTTGTTCTGTAGTTCAGGATCAACAGGCGACAAAGCTTTTAGTCCGATATACGAAACACCACCATCCGGAATCCAATCCAGTTTTACGTGGTATTTTTCTCCGGCTTTCATATCGTACTGGAATTTCGCTACAGATGGATTCCATGCAGTACGCCATTTGTCGGCCATCAATTCGCCATTCACCCAAATTTTGGTGTAACCGGCGTAATAGAGTAGAAAACGAAAAATACCACTTTCTTCCGGCTGAATGTCGCCTTCCCAAACAATGCGGGCGTGGTTAAAATCAAAACCTTCAGGAAAATTTTCGATGGTTTCCAGGTTTTCGTAATCAATTGTCGATTCAACACGGCTTGTAAAAACATGACCGTTTTCGTTATTATCGATGTATGTGGCTGTTAATCCACCTTCATTTCCTTCAGTATCGAAAAGTTTAAACTGGTTAATTTGCCCGTAAGGCCGAGGATCGCCAAAGCGCGACAAAGAATAATTGTCCCAAAGTAAACCGTAGTTTTTTGTTGATACCACAAACGGAACCGATACTTTGGTATTGTATTGAAAAAGTTCTTCGTTCTTGCCTTTGTAGTTCATTTCATCGGCCTGGTGCTGGCCAAGTCCATACAAAGCTTCATCGTCTGAAGATTCAAAGATCTGGCGGGTAGAGTAAGCACTCACTCCGTCAACTGTTATGGGCTCAAACCACTTTCCTCCGTTTTCTTTTTCCTGCAGAATAGGGTTTCCATCGGCGTCTAAAAAATCAATCTCGCCGGTAGCTTTTGATACTTTAACTTTCGTTTTGGCAGTCGAAATAATCAGATCATCGTTTTGTTCTTCAACGTCAAACGAAATTTTATCTTCATGAGGAAGTGCCACCAGGCTTTCGTTTGTACTAAATGTTTTTGTTGCACTTGCCGAAACTTTTATGATCTCGTCGTGCACCGGAGTAATTTTTATGGCCTGCACCTGCTGATTGCCGGTTTGCTGTGGGTAAACAATTACTGCCTCTTCTGTTTGCTCCCAGTTTTTCTGAGAGCAGGAAACAGCAATAATGCTAATGAGTAAAATTAATAACTGTCGCTTCATTGGATATAGATATTTGTTTTGAATTAAAATTATGAATTATTCTGTTGAAAGAACTTTCTGTGTAGTAAATATGGTTCGAAAAAAGTTTTGTTTTCAAGGATCTAAGCTCCGGGCAGGCCTGTGTAACCTGCCCGAAGGGACTTAAATCCATAGAAAACATCTAACTAACTAACTAACTTTTATCTAACTAAACTATATTTTATTGTACTGTATGGATTGAATATCCACCTAAAGAATGAACTGGTTTGCTCATATAAATTTGTTTTACTGGTTGCACAGATCATTAAAATTTTAGTTGCTTGTTTAATCCGATTGTAAAATTATGCCATTGAGATTTAACCCAATGAAAGAAATGTATTAGAAACATGAGCAAGTTGTTAATCGTGCAGTATAAAATGTTAAAAACAGGGGTATCAAATGTTCCATAAAGCACCGGCTTAAAAATAGTTGAATCGTTTGGTGATTCTAATTGTAAGATTATTAGGTTTTTATGAATAGTGTTGTGCAGTGTGCTTAATAGATTCTGGTATTTTTGGTTTTGTTTGATTATTGACTGCCAATTTGTGAAACAAACCATAAAGTTTTAGTGATAGTAAAAAAGTCAGTTTTTTTAAGTATTTTTTATTGTGTCATTTAAACATATTGAGATATTTGTAGTCAAAGACCCAATAAAATTAGCGTACAATTAAATTCAATAAACATCTAATTATGAAAAGACGATTTTTCCTGCTTGTTTTATTTATTGCAATCGGCATTTCTTCGTTTGCACAACAAGCATTGTTTGGAGGACAGCCAATCGTATCTCCTGAAATTAATGACGATAACTCCGTAACATTTCGCCTATTGGCACCCAATGCCGAATCGGTAATTGTTACCGGCGATTTTTTGCCAACAGAGATGGTGCAATCGCCAATGGGAGAAATGGAAGCCCCCGGAAAAGCAGAAATGACCAAAGATGAAAAAGGCGTTTGGTCGTATACTTCCGAACCGTTGGAATCAGAATTGTACGATTATTCATTTGTAATTGATGGTTTTACAACTACCGATCCGAGCAATCCGTATGTAATTCGCGATATCGCTTCCATAACCAACTACTTTATTATTGAAGGAGGAAAGGCCGATCTTTACATGGTACAGGATGTTCCACATGGAAGTGTAACACGTCGCTGGTACGATTCGCCGGGATTGGATATGGATCGTTGCGCAGTGATTTATACACCTCCGGGTTACGAAAATTCAGACAAAAAATATCCTGTACTTTATTTGCTTCATGGTGCCGGTGGCGATGAGGAAGCCTGGTTTGCACACGGAAAAGCCACTCGTATTCTTGACAACCTGATTGCACAAGGCAAAGCTGAACCAATGATTGTGGTTATGCCCAACGGAAACGTAATCCAGGATGCAGCCCCGGGCGAGGGGCGCGATGGTTTTGTAACACCTGCATTTATGATTCCGAATACAATGGACGGTATTTTTGAAGCCAATTTTATGGATATCCTGAAATTTGTAGAAAGCAATTATCGCGTTAAAGCCGATAAAGCAGACCGTGCCATTGCCGGTTTGTCAATGGGAGGTTTTCACTCTTTCCATATTTCGCGGTATTATCCAAATACTTTCGATTATGTAGGATTATTTTCGGCAGCACTTTTGCCACGCGAAGATGCATCGGGTAAAGTTTACAGCGACATTGACGGTACTTTAAAAACCCAAATGGATAATGGTTATAAATTATATTGGATGGGTATCGGTAAAACCGATTTCCTTTATGATGCCAACAAAGAGATAAGAGCCAAATTTGACGACATGGGAATGAAATATACCTACATGGAAACCGATGGTGGCCACATTTGGCGCAACTGGCGGATTTACTTGTCAGATTTCGTGTCTTTGCTGTTTAAATGATTATAACTTTCTCAACTCAATTGCTGCAGCCTGATAATTAACGGCTGTTGCAATTGTATCAACTTAAACTGAATGAAAAAACTGATCGTGCTTTACGCTGTTCTTGGTGTATTTTTTGCTTTTTCATTTCAACTAAATGCACAGCAGAAGCCCCGCACAATTGTAACTTCCGATGGCGAAGTGGATGATATGGATTCGTTTATTCGCTTTTTACTTTACACCAACAATTTGGATGTTGAAGGCTTGGTTTACAGCAGTTCGCAGTGGCATTACAAGGGCGATGGCAAAGGCACAACTTTCGTTTCTGAAATGGAAATGACCAAACGTATTTACGGCGAACGAACCGAATTGCGCTGGCCCGGAACTACGTGGATGCAGGAGTTAACTGATAAGTACGCCAAAGTTTATCCCAACCTTATTCAGCACGATCCCAATTATCCGACACCGGAATACCTGAAGAGTATTATCCGTGTGGGTAACATCGATTTTGAAGGTGAAATGGAGAAAGTTACCGAAGGTTCGGAATTCATTAAGAATATTCTGCTCGACGATGACGATACTCCTGTTTACGTGCAAATTTGGGGTGGAACAAACACTTTGGCACGTGCGCTAAAATCTATCGAAGAAGAGTACAAAGGAAAATCAAACTGGGAAGATATCTACAAAAAAGTATCGGAAAAAACGGTTATTTACGCTGTTCTCGATCAGGATGCGACCTATAAAAAGTATGTGGAGCCCAACTGGCCCGAGGTTCGTGTGATTTATAATTCTGCACAATTCTGGAGTTTTGCTTACATGTGGCCGCGGGTTGTTCCCGAAAGCCTGAAACCGTTTATGGAAGGGGAGTGGTATTCCGAAAATATCAAATTCAATCACGGGCCACTGTTGGAAAACTATTATTTGTGGGGCGACGGACAGCACATTGCCGGCGATCCGGATCATACGCACGGAAGTATGGAAGAGGTAAAGAAGAACGGACGAAAACAGTACGATTTTATTTCGGAAGGCGATAGCCCGTCGTATTTGTTTCTGCTGAACTTTGGTCTTGAAAATTACGATGATCCAACATATGGTGGTTTGGGAGGCCGTTTTAAACAATCAGAATCCAATCCGTATCGTTGGGAAGATGGCGACGATGTAACCGATTATAATACGGAAACAGGCAAGCAGGAATCTGCCTATCCGCAGTTGCGTTGGTTAAAAGTTATTCAAAACGATTTTGCCGCCCGGGCCGATTGGTGCGTAAATGATTATGAAGATGCCAATCATGCGCCAATAGTTGAGGTTGAAATTAATGCTGTTCTGGCCAATGCCGGTGACGTGGTAACACTTTCGGGTGTCGCAACCGACCCTGATAACGATAATATAAACTACAAATGGTGGAACTATGCAGAGGCTGGTACTTATCCGAATGTTGTAAAGGTAAAATCATCAAGTAAAAAGCAGATAAGGTTTCGGATTCCGGATGATGCAAAAGCAGGACAAACCATTCACTTAATTCTTGAAGTATCCGACGATGGAAATCCTTCATTAACAAGATTTCAACGAGTTGTAATCCAAATAAACTAAAACAATAAAAACTAAAAAATGAAAAACCTATTCTTATTATTCGCTACAATGCTTGGTTCGTATGTGATAGCATTTGGGCAGAGTACCGAAAAAGTAACCCGCCAACCCGTTATCGATATGCATGTGCATGTTTCAAAGGTAAGGCCCGGTTCCGGTCCGTTATGCCCATGGTTTTTAAGCGATATGCCCGGTGCCGATCCGCATGAGGAATTCGGTATGGGAGATGTTATTAATTCCGATTGTCTGGATCCGCTACCAGCTGCCGCAAGTGACGAAGAGTTGAAGATGGAAATTACGGGTCGTATTAAAGATATGAACATGACCATGGTTTGTTTTGGCGATCCTGGAGTTATCCGCAGCTGGATGGCCGAAGTTCCTGAAGGAAGAATTATTCCCGGAATCAGCCCCGGACAGTTGACTGTTGAACAATTCCGCGATTCGTTGGAAAGTGGTTTTTACAAATATATGTCGGAAGTGGCTCCACAGTACCAGGGAATGTCGCCAAGCGATATGTCGCTCGACCCGTATTTTGCCGTTGCTGAGGAACTGGGTATTCCTGCAGGAATTCATATGGGAACCGGCGGTAACGGAATGACTAATATTAACAATCCAAGATATCGTGCTTCGCTTGGCGATCCTTTTCTTTTGGAAGATCTACTTGCACGCCATCCAAAACTGAAAGTTTGTGTTCAACACGCTGGTTACCCGATGATTGACCACATGTTGGCTTTAATGGGCGCCAACGCCTATGTGTATGTTGATATTTCGGGAATGATATGGAGTTACCCACTCGACGATGTTCATGAGTATATAAAACGATTGGTACGTGGCGGTTTTGGCAAACGTATTATGTACGGAACCGACTTTATGACCTGGCCGCGTATGATCGAAACTTCGATGGGCGTAATTGAACACGCACAATACTTGTCAGAAGATCAGAAACGAGATATTTTATTCAATAATGCTGCACGTTTTTTCAGAATGGATAAAACCGACTTTGACTGGCCTGAAAAATTATAAAACCGACTGTGTTTTAAACACGCTATAGTCTGGTAATTGGAAAGAAGATCCGGCCAACATCCGGATTTTAGAATGTATTAAACTTAATTGTAAACCAATAAACAAAAAAAATGAAGAAAAAACTTTTCCTTGCACTATTTTGCTTCTTTGTAGTTCTGGGTGCTAACGCTCAGGAATTAGCAAATTTTATGGGCCGTGCACCCGTTGTTTCTCCTGAATTTGGAGAAGAAACCGTAACGTTCAGAATATCTGCACCCGATGCCAAATTGGTGCGTTTTTATGGTTCGTGGATGGAAGCCCGAAATTCGTCTGTTAATATGATGAAAGATACTGCCGGTGTTTGGTCGGTGAGTGTTCCAACTCCATCGCCAGAGTTGTATACCTACAATTTTATTGTAGACGGTTTAGTGGTGAATGATGCCCTTAACGTTTTTATGCAGCGCGACGGAACCCGTTACTTAAGTGTGTTGCTTGTTCCGGGCGAGCTGACTGAAAATTATTTTGAAGCCAACCAGCACGGAAATCTTTCTAAAGTTTGGTACGACTCGCCAACACTTGGAATCAATCGTCGCATGTTTGTGTACACGCCTTTCGGTTACGAAACCAGTGGCGAAGATTATCCGGTTTTATATTTGCTACACGGTGGTGGTGGCGACGAAGATGCATGGAGTACCATGGGGCGCGCCCGTCAGATTTTGGATAACCTGATTGAAAAGGGACTGGCAAAACCAATGATTTGTGTAATGCCAAACGGAAATCCGGGTCAGCAGGCTGCCAGAACTCAAATGCTTGAGGAAAAACCATTTGATTACCGAAACGAGGCAACACGAAATGATTACATCAACAGTTTGGTAAAAGACATTATTCCATACATCGAAGGTCATTACCGCGTAATTGCGAAGCCAGAGGCCAGAGCGGTTTCCGGTCTTTCAATGGGTGGCGGACATACAACTTCTGTTACCGTTAATTATCCGGGAGTTTTTGATTACATTCTTCCGTTAAGCTCAGGAATGAGAGGGGAACCTGATGTAATCGATCCTCAATTGCAGAAAATTAAAGCAGCCGGTTATAAATTGTACTGGATTGGCTGCGGAAAAGACGATTTTCTGGCTTACCAAAGCAGTGTAAATCTCGATGAAGCACTTACCCGCAACGGAATGGAACATACTTTCTTTGTTACCGAAGGCGGTCACACCTGGGCAAACTGGCGTGTTTACCTGAATACTTTTGCACCGCTTCTTTTTAAATAGACTTCTAAATCAATCAATTTATAAAAATGAAAAAATATATAATCTCATTAATAGCATTGTTGCTTTGTGCAGGTGCATTTGCCCAGGAAATAGGCAACTTTATGGGCCGCGAACGTATTGTTTCGCCCGAAATTGGAGATAAAGAAATTACTTTTCGCTATTCTGCTCCTTATGCCGATGATGTTAAACTAACTGGTGGTTTTGCCCCAACTGTAAAAAGAGAAACTCCGTTTGGATCGATGGATATGCCCGGAAACATTGATATGGTAAAAGGCGAAAATGGTTTGTGGTCGGTTACAGTGCCAATGCCCGAGCCGGAACTTTACACTTACAGCTTTATTGTTGACGGAGTATCTGTAAACGACCCCAACAATATTTTTATGCAACGCGACGGAACTCGTTATTTAAGCGTGTTGCTGGTTCCTGGCGAATTGACTGAAAACTACTTTGAAGCCAACGAACGCGGTAACCTTAACCAGGTTTGGTACGATTCGCCAACTTTGGGAATGACCCGTCGTTTGTTTGTGTACACACCATACGGGTATGCCGACAGCAAAGATAAATACCCTGTACTTTACCTGTTGCATGGTGCCGGTGGCGACGAAGATGCATGGAGTACCATGGGACGTGCCTGCCAGATTTTGGATAACCTGATTGAAAAAGGTTTGGCGAAACCGATGATTTGTGTAATGCCAAACGGAAATCCAACGCAATATGCAGCGCGTACTTTAATGATCGATGAAAAACCAAGAGAAAATAATGGCCCCGGAGCGGGAATGATGAGTAACGATTATCCTAAAAGTATTGTTGAAGACATTGTTCCGTTCATTGAAAAAACTTACCGCGTTGATGCGAAACCAAAATCGCGTGCAATTGCTGGTCTTTCAATGGGTGGTGGGCATACCATTGCTACTTCTTTGATGTATCCGGGATTTTTCGATTACATCTGCCCATTAAGTATGGGAATTGGTGGTATGCGTTTTGGAAACAACCAGGTTGATGAGGAAGAGATGATGAATAATTATAAAAAGCAATTTACGGCACTAAACAAGGAAGGTTACAAACTGTACTTCCTGGCTTGTGGCGATTCAGATTTCCTTTTTGAATCGGCTAAAAATCTGGATAAAATGCTGACAGATACAGGATGTAAACATGAGTTTTTTGTAACTTCTGGTGGACATACCTGGTCGAACTGGCGGATTTACCTGAATACTTTTGCACCTCAGCTTTTTAAATAAGAATCTATTGAAAGACTTCTCAATTTAATTTATACGAAAACTAACCACGTGCCGGCTTTTCACAATTTTGGAAAGCAGGGGCGTGGTCGTTTTACCTATCAATTGATTAACTCAAAACCTGAAATAAAAACAACCACTATGCTTAATAAACATCTAATCTTATTCTTTTTCCTCCTCGGAATTCTTCAATTGAATGCCCAGCAGGCGCATATAAATTTGGATTGGGCTCCACAACGAGCTGGTGGAAGCCTGACACCGTTTATGGCCAATACAATCTCTCCGGAAGTTTCCGATGACCACATGGTAACTTTCCGCTTGAAAGCTCCTGAAGCAAAAGAAGTAACAGTATCAGGAACGGTAATGCGCGGTTTGAAAAGTCAAGACCCCATTAAATTGACCAAAGGAAACGACGGTTTGTGGAGTGTTACTATTGGTCCGGTAACGCCCGAAATTTATAAATACAACTATGTTGTTGACGGTGTTCGCATTGTTGATCCGGCCAATACTTACGTTGGTTTCGCCAATCAGCCGGGCTATAGTGTTGTGGTTGTTCATGGCGATGGGCCGACCTGGTACGATGCCAAAGATGTTCCGCACGGAGCTATAACAAGACATATTTATCAATCGGATGTTACAAATGGACAGCGCGAAATGTATGTTTACACGCCTCCGGGTTACGACAAATCGAAAAAATACCCGGTGCTTTATTTGTTTGGCGGCTCGGGCGAAGAGGCTTCAACATGGATGTTAACCGGCCGCGTTAATTTTATCATGGACAATATGATTGCAGACGGAACAGCAGTTCCAATGATCATTGCCATGCCAAATAACCAGGTGGTACATCGTATGGACCCGAAACACACCGAAATAAGTTTCCCAAGATTTAACGACGAAATGTTGCAGGAAGTAATTCCGCTGGTTGAAGCCAGTTACAGCGTAAAAGCTGATAAACATAACAGGGCCATTTCCGGATTATCGATGGGCGGACGCCATGCGCAAATCATCGGTTTAAATAACCTGGATGTTTTTGGTTCCATCGGAATTTTAAGTGCTGCCGAGTCTTTGGATCTGATAAAACCCGGAGTACTTGATGATCCGAAAATCAACGATAAAATCGATTACCTGTTTATTGGTGCCGGAACCAATGAAACTACGCCGGAATCGCGTCAAACCCTGATGCACCAAACATTTGAAGATAAAAACATAGAGCACGAATATTACATCGGTAGTGACGGTGCACACGATTTTATCACCTGGAAACATTTGTTGTATTACAAGTTTCTTCCAAAACTCTTTAAAACGAATTAAAAATTAGCACAACAGATTCACACTTTATGAAAGCTTTTCTTAAAACTATTACGCTGCAACTGTTTTTTCTCTGTGTAGTTTTTGCAGTAAATGCACAACCAAACCGCCGATCGGTAACTTCTCCCGAAATTTTACCGGATAACCGGGTTACGATAAATCTTCTGGCTCCACAAGCAACCAATGTAAAATTACTTGGCGGCTGGATGGCCAACTCATTTGCCGGTGAAGAGATGACCAAACAAAGTGATGGAGTGTGGACATATACAACCACGGAGCCATTAAAAGAGGATTTGTATCGTTATTCATTCATGGTCGACGGAGTGAAAACGCTGGATCCGAATAACATCAAACAGCTTCGCGACAACAGCAACTATTTCAGCTATTTTATTTTGCCCGGAGAATTAGCTGATTTGTATAAAATGAATGACGTTCCGCACGGCACCGTTTCATCTGTTTGGTACGATTCTCCGGTTCTCGAAATGAATTACCGCCGGATGTATGTTTATACGCCTCCGGGTTACGAGAAATCGACAAAAAGATATCCTGTTTTATACCTTCTTCACGGTGTTTTTAGCGACGAAGAAGGCTGGATTTCAATAGGCAGGGCAGTAAATATACTAGACAACCTGATTGCGCAGGGAAAAGCTGAACCGATGATTTTGGTGATGACAAACGGAAATTATTTTCAGCATGCTTCGCCAAATGATGTTACGCCGCCGGATGTAAATATTATGGAAGGCATTTATAAATATGCCGGTAAGTTTGAAGAAAGTGTGGTAAAAGATATTGTCCCGTTTGTAGATGATAATTTCAGAACGCTTGCCAACAGCGAAAAACGGGCCATTGCAGGTTTTTCAATGGGTGGCGGACAGGCAACTTACACGGCACTAACATATCCCGACCAGTTTGCCTGGGTGGGCTCGTTTAGCGGAGCCTTTGTGGTTTGGCCAAATGTGCGTCCTGCTCCCGATGTTAACGACATTGATGTGAGTGCACTTAAAACGAAAGTATTTCCAAATCTTGATGCCTCAATAAATTCAAAAATAAAACTTCTCTATCTGACCATTGGCACTAAAGATCCGCTGCTCGATCCGCAGCATAAAGTTCGAAATTGGTTTCGTGAAAATGATATTCAGTTTGAAGATATTGAGACCGAAGGATATGCACACGTTTGGGGCTACTGGAGAATGAATCTGGTAGATTTTACATCGAAAATATTTAAGTGAAAAATTATAAATAAGAAGACATGCAATACTTTAAAAATTTATGTTTCATCTTTTTAATCACTTCAATTATGTGGAGTGCACAAGCACAGGAAATACCACAACGCAGAGGAATGCAGGTCGTTTCTCCTGAAATTGAAAGTGATAACACGGTTACTTTCCGTCTTTATGCTGAAAATACCCAATCGGTTGCTGTTAGCGGAAGCTGGATGGGAATGGGCGAAAACCTGGAGATGACAAAAGGTAACGACGGTGTTTGGTCGGCTACAACAAAAGCCCTGGAACCGTCAATGTATCATTACAATTTTATGCTTGATGGTGTGAGTATTATCGACCCCAGAAATCCGAAAGCTTTGCGCGACGGAACCCGATACGCAAGTACGTTGATTGTTCCCGGAAAAGAATCGGATGTTTTTGAAGTTCAGGATGTGCCGCACGGTACCATTCATAAAGTTTGGTACGATTCGCCAACACTGGGTTTATACCGCCGAATGTTGGTGTACACGCCTGCCGGATACGAGACCAGTAAAGAAAAGTATCCTGTTCTGTACTTGCTTCACGGTGGAGGTGGCGATGAGGAAGCCTGGTCGTCACTTGGTCGTGCCAACAACATACTCGATAACCTGATTGCAGCAGGAAAAGCCAAGCCAATGCTGGTTGTAATGACAAATGGCAACGAACTTCAAACCGCCTCGGTAACCGAATGGCCAACAAATACCAACGTTACCGATCATGGTCCGGCTCTTGGTAACGAAACGCGTGAACAAACCATTGACCGTGTTACAAAATTCCCAAATAGTTTGGTGAAGGATGTAATTCCATACATTGAAAAGAATTTCAGGGTAAAAGCCAACAGCGAAAACCGTGCAATTGCCGGTTTGTCGATGGGATCGATGCAAACACAAATTACAACCATGACTAATCCCGGTTTTTTTCAATACATCGGATGTTTTAGTCTGGGAATTCATTTTAACGATCAGTTTGAAATTGTTTCCAATGAAATTCTGATTCCGGGCTACGACAAGTACCTGGAAACCATGGATAACAAACTGTTTTATACCGGTTGCGGAACAGAAGATTTCTGTTACGAAGGAGTTCAAACATTGCAAAAAAAGCTCGATGAGCACAATTTTGATTATATCTACAACGAAACCGGTGGCGGTCATACCTGGGCCAACTGGAGAACTTATTTGTCGGACTATGCTCCGCGTCTTTTTAAATAAACCAAAATACCCGAATAAAAATGAAAAATTTAAAATCAATAGTACTGGCTGGTTTTTTAGCCGTGTTTTTTACTTCAGCCGCACAGGCTCAAATGTTTAACCGTACACCAACACCTAACGATAATCTGAAATCGACACAGGTTCTGGAAAACGGCGATGTTCAATTTCAAATTTATGCTCCCGAAGCTGAAAAAGTTACTCTGGGTGGCGATATCGTTCCGTGGGGAACCGATCTGAAAAGTGAAAAAGCCGAGAATGGTGTTTGGACCATCACCGTTCCGAATGTAAAAGCCGGAACCTATCGTTATAATTTTTTAGTTGACGGAGTGAAAGTTTACGATCCAAAAGCTCCGGACGCCTACAAAACATCGGCGTTGGTAGATGTGCTTCCAAATGGAGAAGAGGAATTTTTTGCTGTTCGAAAAGATGTACCTCACGGTGCTGTTTCTGCTGTTCAGTATTATTCGGAAACTTCCGGAACAATGCGTAATATGCAGGTTTGGACGCCTCCGGGTTACAACGCCAAAAACAATAAATTACCAGTTTTTTATCTGATTCACGGTGGTGGCGACAGCGAGCTGGCATGGCCCGGAGTCGGACGTGCAGGAATTATTATGGACAACCTGCTGGCCGAAGGAAAATGCAAGGAAATGATTGTTGTAATGCCCGACGGTGGAATTGATGTAAACCTATTCGTAAAAGATTTTGTAAACGATATTATTCCTTACATCGAATCGAATTATAATGTGTACACCGATGCTGATCATCGTGCGCTGGCCGGTCTTTCAATGGGAGGTTTGGAAGTGCTGGAGTCGTTTATGGCACATCCTGATTTGTTTGCTTACATCAATGTAATGAGCTCAGGGTGGTTCGCCAATAACAAGGAAATGTACGAGGCCGGAGACAAACGTCTGGCAGAAATTGCTCCGACTTTAGAGAAAACAGTGAAATTCCTGAAATTCACACAGGGAGGTCCTGAAGATATTGCTTACGAAAACGGGAAAGCGATGCTTAAAGTATTCGATAAAAACGGGATTGATTACGAATTCAGTGAAATGCCCGGCGGCCACAGTTGGCTGGTTTGGCGGAACGATCTTCATAGCTTTGCTCCGGTATTATTTAAGTAAAACAAGGCAGAAAAGTACATCATTCGTGGTGTGCTTTTTTTGTTTTACAGGAACTAACAATACTTAAAAACCAATAAAATGAACATAAAAAAATACTTGCATCGACTCTGCAGTCTTGGCTTCATTCTGTTAATCACTTTAAATGTCTTTGCGCAATTCGGGCCGCGAATTAAATCGCCGGAGGTGAACGATGATTCCAGTATAACTTTTCGGATAAAAGCACCCGATGCAAAAGAAGTTTCGGTGAATCTGAGTATGAAAAATTACCCGATGGAAAAAGATGCCGAAGGCGTTTGGAGTGTTACCGTTGGGCCGGTTGAACCAGAAGGCTATACTTATGCATTTTCGGTTGACGGATTAAAAGTGCTCGATCCTGCCAATCCTGAAATGCAGATAGGACAGGCACCTTCATGGAGTTTGCTTACTGTTCCCGGAAATCCACCGCGTTTTTATGAACTGCAGGATGTTCCGCACGGCACCATTCACATTCATAACTATTTTTCTACTGCGCAGTCCGTAAACAGGGAACTGTATGTGTATACGCCTCCCGCTTACAATCCAAATAAAAAGTATCCTGTGTTAAATCTGCGACATGGTGGCGGAGATAACGAAACTGCGTGGTACGTGGTTGGCAATGCTGCCAATATTATGGATAATTTACTGGCTGAAGGCAAAATTGTATCCATGATTGTTGTAATGACCAACGGAAACGTTGAAAAGCAAGTTGAAGGTGGTGAGTACGGAGAAGAAGGAATTCAAATTATGGCAGATGAATTGTTTAACGATGTAATTCCTCTGATTGAAAAGGAATATTCGGTTTATAACGACCAGAAATACCGGGCGATAGCAGGTCTTTCGATGGGCGGCGGACAATCGTATTACATCGGTTTGGCAAATGTGGATAAATTTGATTGGGTAGGATCTTTCAGCTCAGGAATTTTTGGTGGAATTCCCGGTGTGAATTTCGATCCGGAAGAACGAACTCCGGGCATACTTACAAAATCAGCCGATTTCAACAACGAACTGGATTTATTTTATTTGTCGTGCGGAGAACAGGATCCACGTGTTGAGCACACTCAAAAAGTGGTTGACACATTCAACAAAAACAAGCTGAAAGTTACCTACGAAACTTTTGAAGGAACACACGAGTGGAAAGTGTGGAAACATTCGCTACGGAATTTTTCACAGCTGCTTTTTAAATAGGGGATCATCTGAAATCGGAAATATAGAGTACATTTATTACGACAAACTGGGTGGTCAAACCTGGGATACCGGGCGTGTTTATTGCCCCCCATTATTTAAATAGACTTTACTAAACTTTAAAACTAATATTTATGAAAACTAATCGAAGAAACTTTTTTCAAACAATGGGAGCCGGAGCTGCAGGCTTTGGATTGGCTACAACACTTCCGCTTACTTCATGTGCAGTTCCAGCCGAATCGGCAACAGCTGAGGACGACGAACAAATACTTTTTATTGGCGACGATATTGCCATTGCCGATACCGCTTACGGAAAAGTAAAAGGTTTTATTCTGCGTGGGATTACACAGTTTCGCGGAATTCCTTATGGTGCCGACACAAGTGGCAAGAACCGTTTTATGCCTCCGCAAAAACCGGAATCCTGGGACGATATAAAACCAACTGTTTGGTGGGGAAATACAGCTCCGCAATTAATGGATGGCCGTTATGCCAACGCCTATTCTTCGTTTGTCGATCATTGGAATTACGATGACGTAAGCGAAGATTGTTTGAAACTGAATGTGTGGACACCGGCTCTTGATGGTAACAAACGTCCGGTTTTGGTTTGGCTGCATGGCGGAGGTTACACCAACGGAAATGGCATTGAACAGGATGGTTACATGGGCGAAAATCTGAGTCGCAAAGGAGACGTTGTTTTTGTTTCCATTAATCACCGTTTGGGGCCGATCGGTTTTTCAGATCTGTCGGGTGTCGGTGGCGAAAAGTATAAAGATTCAGGAAATGTTGGAGCACTCGATATGGTAGCAGCATTGGAATGGGTGAACGAAAATATTGCCAATTTTGGTGGCGATCCCGGTAACGTAACCATCATGGGCCAGTCGGGTGGTGGTGCCAAAGTTTGTACAGTGGCTGCCATGCCTGCTGCGAAAGGTTTAATTCATAAAGCAGTTCCGTTAAGTGGCTCTACAACGCAAGGTATGGATCAGGCTTACGCGCAAAAATTGGGTGAATATGTGCTGACAGAAGCCGGATTGAAACCATCTGAAATTGATAAATTACAAGAAATTCCATGGAAAGAATATATTCTGATTGCCAATAAAGCCAGTCAGAAAATGCGCGAGGAGCAAGGTGGAAGCGGATTAATGCGAATGGGATTTGCCCCGGTTGCTGATGGTGTGAATATTCCAAAAGGCACTTTCTATTCCGAAGCTGGCGGTGTTTCATCTGATGTTCCGATGTTGCTGTGCACTACTTTTCATGAGTGGGGAATGGCACGTACGAATCCTGAAATAGAAGAAATTACGGCTGATGAAGCCAAAGAAATGATGAAGGCAAGCGCAGGTTTCAGAGGGGGATTTGGCGATAAAGCACCTGCAATTTACGATGCTTATGCAAAGGTTTTCCCTGATGCCAAACCAATTGAAATAATGACTTTAGCGTCAAGTAACAGACAAAGTGTAGTCGCATCTGCAACAGCCAAATTAAACCAGTCGGCACCGGTTTATGTGGCCTGGTTTGGTTGGGAACCACCAATGTTTAACGGCCGAATGAGAGCATTCCACTGCTCTGATATTTGTTTCTGGTTTTACAACACCGATTTGATGCTGACACACACCGGTGGCGGAGCTCGTCCACGTAAATTGTCAGAAAAAATGTCGGATGCATTGCTTTCATTTATGAAAACCGGAAATCCGAATTGTGAGACCTTGCCCGAGTGGCCACAATTCTCAGCCGAAAATGGCGAGGTAATGATTTTGAACGACGTTTGCGAAGCAAAGAATGATCCAGATAAAGAAGCAAGAGAACTTTTATAGTTCTCTTGCCAAATTTCAACTAACAATATATAATGAACAAGTTGAAGAAAGTACTTTATTTCCTGTTTTTTTCAATAACCTGTTTTTACATTCAGGCACAGGAAATAGCGCTGCGGCAAGGACCGCAAGTAGTATCTCCCGAAGTGATGAATGATAATTCGGTGGTTTTCCGCGTGTATTCACCCGATGCAAAAACGGTAACCTTAAACGGTAGCTGGATGGAGTATGGTGGAACGGTTAACTTATCGAAAAATGGAGAAGGAGTGTGGTCTGTAAAAGTTGGGCCATTACAAACTACAATGTATCATTACAATCTTTTTGTTGATGGAGTAAGAGCCATCGATCCTACAAATCCGGAGGCATTTCGCGACGGGTACCGATATGCCAGCATGCTAATTATGCCCGGTGCCGATGCTGATATTTATAAAATAAATCCGGTGCCTCACGGAACAATTGCGCAAGTTTGGTACGAATCGCCAACATTGAATCTGAACCGCAGAATGTATGTTTATACGCCGCCGGGATATGAAACAAGTAACGAAAAGTATCCGGTATTGTACCTGCTGCATGGAGGCGGTGGTGACGAGGAAGCATGGACATCGTTAGGTCGTGCCAATTATATCCTCGATAATCTGATTGCTGCCGGAAAAGCCAAACCGATGATCGTTGTTATGACGAATGGAAATGCTTATCAAACATCGTCTTTAAAGAATGCTCCTGGTGTAGAAACGATTACCAGAGAAACGATTGGCAAATATACAGGAATGTTTGAACAGAGTTTAGTAAAAGATGTGGTTCCGTTTGTTGAGAAAACTTACCGGGTTAAGGCGAATAAAGATAATCGAGCCATTGCCGGTTTGTCGATGGGAGGCGGCCACACGGTTACCACAACCATTGAATTTCCTGAAGTTTTTGGATATGTTGGTGTGTACAGCAGTGGAATTGATAATCCTGAGGCCTATCCTGAAAGTAAATTTATTAACCTGAAAAAAAGTGGTGTAAACAAGTACTGGGTGGCCTGTGGAAAAGACGATTTCGTGAAGGAGTACAGTAAGCTACTGCGCGATATGCTCGATAAAGTTGGTTTGGAGTATGAGTTCTACGAAAGCGAAGGCGGTCATACCTGGGCAAACTGGAGAACATACTTATCGATGTATGCTCCGATGCTTTTTTAGCAAGTATATTGATCAATAAGTAATACATACAACCTGGCGATTTACGGCGGCCATTACTGGCAGGGAAACAAAATTGGACAACTGACTTCGCAATATATTTTCGGCATGCGATCACAGATTCAAAAAATGGCAAAAGGAGAGGTGGAAACCGAAGCTATGTCTTCTTCGTTTCTCAAATTTAAGGATACCAACTTTAAGCACGGAACAGCAACTATTACCTGGAATAAGGAAGCTGCCGAAAAATATTTAAACAACCGAAAGGATTAGGTAACATCAACATTTAGAATGAAAAGATCCATTCATTGACATTGCTATTGTAATCAGACTAAAAAATTTCAAACTAACTTGTTAAAGAGATAAAATAAGCTGTCGGAAAATTTGGTGATTAAAATATTTTCCATTTGTTTTGTTGGAAAATATAGTTGGTGAAATATTTTCCTGAATAATGGATGTTAAAGAAAAAATATTGTCGAGGGCAACAGAAGAGTTTTTAAAAAGTGGCATTAAATGTATGTCGGTGCAAAAACTTGTGGTGCCACTCGGAATTTCAACTAAAACATTTTACAAGTATTTTAAGAATAAAGAAGAACTGCTTGAAGAGGTGCTGACATTGCTTTACATTCAACAGTTTAAAAGAATTGAAGAGGATTCGAACACGGCAAATCCGATTCGTCTGTTATTGCAAATCTGGTCGATGGCTTTTCAACGTGAGAATGATGTAAATCATAAATTTTACTACGACCTACACCACTATTACCCCGAAGTTGAAAGCAGAGTCGAAAACAGGGTCGGACAGGATTTCTGGAAAGAATTCAGGCACTTGATAAACATAGGGATTGAAAATGATTTGTTTCTGAAAACCACGCAACCTGATGTAGTATTGGAAGCTATTTCTGTACTGTATTCAGTTTCTGTTCGGACTGAACAATTTGAGAAATTTGGACTGTCTCCAACAATTATCTTTCAGAATACACTGGCTGTTCTTATCCGCGGCATATGCACTTCAAAAGGTCTTAACGATTTCGAAAAATACAATCAACCAATTTTTGAAAATAACTAAAGTAAGAGAACATCAAATTGAATTATAAACTTTAAAACTTAACTTATGAAAACTTTTAAATTACTTTTAACGTCTTTATTTTTTCTTACCATCACAGTTGGAACAATGGCACAGGATAAAACGACTGATTATTTTGTAAGCGATTGGAACGTTTTGCTGAAAGCTACACCAAGTGGCGACGCTGAAATGGTAATGCATCTTGAACGGGTGGATGGAAAACTCGCTGGAGAGATGAGAGCTGAAGGAATAGACCCTTCAAAATTCACGCAAATTACAGAGGCAGAGAATAAGATTACAGTTTTTTATACCACGATGGGATACGACATCAGTATCACTTTTGAAAAAGAAGATGAAAACAAGCTGAAGGGAAGCCTGATGGGGATGTTCGATGCAACCGGAGAAAGAATAATTGAATAGTACTTTTAGTTTGAAAAGGCAATCGTAACTTAAACCAATACGGGAGATGAAGCAGGTGAACTCAATTTATTCATCGGAACATCGTCGGCTGATGTGAAAACATCAACCTTTGTTTGGAAAAAATAGACGATCACTAAAATCGAACCATAAAATATAGAATTCAAAAAGAAGCTTTGGCTTCTTTTTGTTTTTATTACAATAAGTTATTCCATTTGGTTGATCTAATTTTTATCTTTGGGATTAATTAATAGAAGCTGAGCGTTTCGGTGAGTTAATTGGAATAAAAATCATAATCGTATAAATCAAACCAAATGAAGAAGTTAACACTACTTTTTGCCCTGTGCATTTTTCTGCTGGGCGTAACCAATGCCCAAACCACTTCAATTCTAAAATCGCATAAACTGGAAGAAATGGCACCGGAAAGTGCTGGTATTTCAGCCGAGCGTTTAGCACGTATCGATAAAATGTGTGAAGAAGAAGTGGCAAAAGGAAATCTTCCGGGAATTGTTTCGCTGGTGGCACGCAACGGAAAAATCGTTCACTGGAAAGCTTATGGAGTTGCCAATGAAGCAGGCGACAAAATGGAGCGCGATGCTATTTTTCGAATTGCATCACAATCAAAAGCAATTACTTCAACTGCCGTGATGATGCTTTGGGAAGAAGGTAAATTTCAATTGGACGATCCTATTTCGAAATACATTCCTGAATTTAAGAATCAGCAGATTTTAACAAATTTCAGATACAGTGATACCACTTGGACAGGCGTTCCTGTAAAAAATGAGATTACCATTCGTAACCTGTTGTCGCATACTTCGGGGATTGGTTATGGTGCAATTGATGGCGATGAGCGTTTTCAAATGCTGTATAAAAAAGCCGGTGTTACCGATCTGTTCACCACTAAAAATATTACCATTGAAGAGAGTGTGAAAAAATTGGCCAAAATGCCGTTGCACCACGAGCCGGGAGCACAATTTACCTACAGCGAAGGATTGGATGTGCTGGGGTATTTTATTGAGATCGTTTCGGGAATGCCGTTTGATCAATATCTGAAAAAACATATTTTTGATCCGCTGGGAATGGAAGACACCTGGTTTTACCAACCCGAAAAAAATATCGATCGTGTAGTTGAAGTTCAAACTCCGGTTAACGGCGAATGGCAAAAGTATCCGGTAACTTTTTACGATACCGATTACCCGATAAAAGGTGCCAAAACATTCTTCTCGGGAGGAGCAGGTTTATCAAGCACGGCAAAAGATTATGCCATTTTTCTGCAGATGTATCTGAACGGTGGAGAATACAACGGAGTTCGTCTGTTAAGCAGAAAAACTGTTGACGTAATTTTATCAAATCAAATTGGAGCTATTCATGGCGATTCGGATACCAAATTTGGATTGGCATTTGATCTGGTAACAGAAAAAGGACAACGCAAAGGAGGTTTAGGAAGTGAAGGAACCTTCGATTGGGGCGGTTATTTTAATACCCAGTATTTCGCCGATCCGGAGGAAAACGTAATCGGTATAATCATGAAACAAACGCAAGGTCCGGTTAATGATGTTACCGGTTGGAAATTTCGCCAGCTGGTATTTCAAACCATTGATGATTAGTAGTTAAGACTCGAGAATATAAAAAAGCCTCGCAATTTTGCGAGGCTTTTTTCGTTAATTAATTTTTGATTTTTATGCCAGGAATGATTCCAGCATCCAGATTTCTTTTTCAGTATGACCGATCCAATCGCTCATCATTGCAGCAGTACCTTCGTCGTTGTTTTCTTCAGCCACTTCAAGAATCTCGTTAAAGCTTTTTAGGAAGTAACGCTGGCTTTCCAATACACTTTCTACGGCTGGTTTTGCTTCCGAAACATTGGCAACAACACCTAATTTTGCTGTTTTTGTGTAGTCTTCGAAAGTATGCAAAGGCTGACCTCCCAGCATTAAAATTCGCTCTGCAATTTCATCTACAACATCAGATGCCTGGTTGTAATACTCTTCAAAACGGGCATGTAAAGCAAAGAATAACTGGCCTTTAATGTTCCAGTGCAAACCGCGAAGGTTTTGGTAATGAATTTGATAATCTGCTAATAACTGATTTAATTTCTCTACTGTAATTTGATTTTTTGCTTTCATAATATGTAAATTTTAAATTATTAATTTCTTCTCTTTTGTTTCAACACTTCAAAGATACTATTAGTGATATTTATTATATTTATGGCATTATTAGTAATGATTATATTATGAATGTCGCACAATTGGAGTATTTGAAAGAGTTGTATGTGTGTGGTTCGTTTTCGCTGGCTGCCGACAAGCTGGGAGTGACACAACCGGCGCTGAGTTTGCAAATACAGAAACTGGAGGAGGAACTGGAATTTAAATTGATCGACCGTACCAAACGGCCATTTCAATTTACTGATGAAGGGAAGGTATTTTACGAAAAGTCATTGGAAATTTTAAAGCAGATAGAAGCGTTAAAACAGATTTCTATCAATATTAGTGAAGAAGTGAGTGGTAACCTAAAAGTTGGTATAATTCCAACATTGGCGCCTTATCTCGTTCCGCTTTTTATTCATCAGTTGGGTAAAGACTATCCGGCATTGCAGTTGGAAATTTATGAGCTAAAAACTGAAGAGATTATTCATGAAATAAAAATGGGCGATATTGATTGCGGCATTATTTCTACGCCGGTTTCGGCAACAAATATTGCTGTTAGGCCGCTGTTTTATGAACGTTTTTTTGCGTACTTGTCCGAAGATCACCGTTTGTTCGCTCAGGATTCCATTGATATTAAATCAATTGAAGAAGGAGAAATCTGGTATCTCGAAGAGGGGAACTGTTTTCAAAATCAGGTGAATTCGATTTGTCAGTTAAATCCACAAAAGAAGAACAAACAACGACTGGTGTACCACAGTAATTCCATTGAATCGTTACGGCGCATTGTGGAGTACAAAAGCGGCTTGACATTTATTCCAGAGTTGGCCACCATTAATATTCCGGCCGAGCAGGAAGAGCTGATCAAAGAAATTGTACCGAGTGAACCGGTTCGCGAAATCAGCCTGATTACCGCCAAACGTTTTGCTAAAGAGCGGCAGGTTGATGCTTTGCTGAAGGTAATAAAAAGCAGTATTCCGGCGCGCATGTTGAAACATCCTGAAAAGGAAATTGTGGATACGCTTTTATGATTTGTAGTGATTGATGGTGCCATAAATCACAATTTCTTGGGATTGATTTGTATTTCGCGTTGGGCTTTCTTTGTATTGTATCAAAAAATGCTCAGAATATGGAAATACTTATAGAAACACAAAATGGGAAGATTTTTAAATGCGCGAAATGCGATGCCATGCATGTTGAATACAAAAACCTGAACTTCAATTTTAAAGAAGAAGACTTCTGGAAGTTTGCACAGTACATTCAAAACCTTGATGGTGAGGAGTGGACGTCTAGAAACAGAACCTCGAATTTTAAGCGAAAGATTATCATTCCTGTTGGCAGTCAGATTTTTAATGCTTTACTCGATGCAAAGGAGTTAAGAGAGCTGAGAAGCCTTCTGAATTTTAAGAGAGACAGCGCTTATTTTCAGCAAACGATAAATGCGGGAGGATTGGAATTTACCTCGCATTTAAATTAAAAGCTGATTATTCTTTATTGTCTTTTAGGTTAATTGAACGTCATGCTGTCCGTCAGTAGAAGTATTCAGTATCTTTCTGCCTGCCGGCGGCCTTCATTTTTGCCTTGATGCAAAAACGAAGTAAAAAAAATCAAGGCTGCTTTTGATCTTCACCCTACATTTTCATAGAACCTAAGTTCGGACGGGTGATCTCTTCATTCTTCAGAGCTTCCCGCTCTCACTAGGTTTCTATTTTAACTCCGGGCAAAGACCAAAAGAGGCCATTCCACTGATGTTACGTTTGCTTCATCAAAACTTGGCCTCGACTGGTGATGTGGAAAACAGGTATAGTGGCGTTAAAAATTACTTGCTTTTGCTATTTCTCTTTAGAGTAAGCATACCAATATAAAGTCCCAACAAAAAAGCCTCCTCCAACAATATTTCCAAGTGTTGCCGGAATCAGGTTTTTGATAACAAAAGTGGCCCATGTAATATCAGCACCCTCGAAAATGGCGAGCGGAATAAAAAACATGTTGGCAATACTGTGCTCAAAACCCATGGTAACAAAGGCCATAACCGGCCACCAGATACCTAAAATCTTTCCGCTGGTATGTTGTGCCGACATGCCCATCCACAGTGCCAGACAAACCAGCCAGTTGGCACCAATGCCTTTTAAAAACGTTGTAAAAAACGGATTGGAAGTTTTCCCGACGGCGATCTTTTCTACCATGTTTATCCAGGGCTCAGCATTTACCAAATGGGTAAGGTGAACCAGGAAGTAAGCAACGAAAATGGAGCCAATAAAATTGCCTACATAAACCAGCGACCAGTTTCTCAACGGAGCCGTCCAGCGTTGTTTGCCATCCAGTACATTGGGCATAAAATAGGCATTGTTACCGGTAAAAAGTTCTGCTCCGGCCATTACAACAATCATCAGTCCAACAGGGAACATCGCTCCCATAAGGAACTTTGGAATTCCCGGATTCTCTGTGCCAATTCCCGGAACACCGCCACCAACCAAAATGGCCAGCAAACCACCAAACGCGATGTATGCTCCGGCCAAAAATGCCAGTGTCAGTATTTTTTTTGCTGAGTAACTGTCTTTTGCAATGGCCAGTTTCCCGGCTTCGCTAATAATTTCTTTTGGTGAATATAAACTCATGAATATTTCTTTTTTGATACTAGATGATTGGTACTTGATATTCAAAACTTATTGTCTCTTTTCTTTGCGGCTGTTATTTTTTGCCTTTCATTTATTTCACAATTACGTCTTTAAAATGCGGTTTTAGCATTTCAAAAGCACGGTCGAGCTGTTCGGGAGTGTTCTCGTTAACTTCCTTAAATTGATACTCCATTCCCAGCGATTCCCACTTGTAGGTTCCCAGTTTATGGTAGGGTAGTATTTCAAACTTTTCCAGGTATTTATTTATTGAGAAAGCTTCGATTAGCCACTTTAACGATTCATCGCTGTCGGTGTAATTCGGAACCAGCACATAACGCAGCCAGTACGGTTTTTTACTTTGCTCGCGAAGCTGAATGTTCTCCAGTAAACGACCGAGTCCTTTTGCTCCTGTAATCGATTTGAATTCTTCTTCACTTGTAGCTTTTACATCAAACATTACCAGGTCTGCCAAATCCGAAATTAGATGTTGTGCCTCCGGTGTCCGTATTAATCCGTTAGTGTCGATATTTGTATGGATACCTTCTTTTTTCAAAGCTTCAAAAAAGGGAATGAGTGCCTTACTTTGTAACATTGGTTCTCCGCCCGAAACGGTCACTCCTCCGTCTTCGCCGAAGTACGTTTTCATGTTTCCTGCACGCTTTACCAGGCTCTCGATTTCGGTCGGATTCCCACCTTTTAAAGCAATGGTATCAGCATTCTGGCAGTATTTACATTGCAGGTTGCAGCCCTGTAAAAACACGACCAAACGAATTCCCGGACCATCGTGTGTACCAAACGATTCGATGGAATGGACGATTAATTTATTTTCAGTTGAAGACATACTGTTTAACACAAAAACATGCCAGCCAGTTTAAACCGGCCGGCATGTAAAAGTAGTTTATAATGTGTAATTACATTGTTTCGTGGAACGAGCGTGTAAGCACTTCCTGCTGTTGTTCGCGTGTTAAACGAACGAAGTTTACAGCGTAACCCGATACCCGAATTGTTAACTGCGGGTGATCTTCCGGATGCTCCATGGCGTGAAGAAGTGTGTCGCGGTCGAGCACATTTACATTTAAGTGCTGTGCATTGCAACCAAAGTAACCATCGAGTGTACGAACGAGGTTCTCAATTCGCATTTCGGGTGTTGCACCCAGCGATTTTGGTACCACCGAAAGTGTATTGGAGATACCATCTTTCGAATCTTTATAATCGATTTTAGCCACTGAATTCAGCGATGCAATTACACCGTGAGTGTCGCGTCCGTGCATTGGATTTGCACCCGGGGCAAAAGCAACTCCTTTGGCACGTCCGTCGGGAGTAGCTCCGGTTTTCTTTCCGTAAACCACATTCGAAGTAATGGTTAACACCGACATGGTTGGTGTGGCATTTTTGTATACCGGAAGTTTTTCGAGCTCCATGTTAAAATGCTCCACTACATCGCGTGCAATGTGGTCAACACGGTCGTCGTCGTTTCCATATTTCGGAAAATCACCTTCGATCTGGAAATCTACAGTCAGACCGTTTTCATCGCGCACAGGTTTTACTTTGGCGTGTTTAATGGCCGAAAGCGAGTCGGCAACAATCGATAATCCGGCAATACCGTATGCGATATTAATTTTTGGATTGGTATCGATCAGCGCCATTTGGGCTTTTTCGTAGTAATATTTGTCGTGCATAAAGTGGATGATGTTCATCGCCTCGTTGTATACACGCGCAACTTCTTTCATGGCCAATTTGAAATTATCGATTACTTTATCGTAATCAAGGTATTCGTCTTCTAAAAACGGAACGCCATCAACCATTTGTGTTCCTGTATTTTCGCAGCGACCGCTGTTAATGGCCAGCAGCAGTGTTTTGGCCAGGTTGGTACGTGCACCAAAAAACTGGATGTGTTTTCCAAGCTCCTGCATCGATACACAACATGCAATTCCATAGTCGTCGCAATTTGAGCTGGTACGCATCAAATCATCATTTTCGTACTGAATTGATGAGGTTTCGATAGATACTTTGGCGCAATAATCTTTAAAACCTTTTGGCAGGTTCTTCGACCAAAGAATGGTAATATTTGGCTCAGGCGATGGCCCAAGGTTGTAAAGCGTATTCAGGAAACGGAACGATGTTTTGGTTACTTTGCTACGTCCGTCGATGAGCAGACCACCAATGCTTTCTGTAACCCAGGTTGGGTCGCCGGCAAAAATCTGGTCGTATGCTTCCATACGCAGGTGGCGAACCATTCGCAGTTTCATAACAAACTGGTCGATGTATTCCTGTGCATCGGTTTCGGTAATTTTACCGTCTTGAATGTCCTTTTCAATAAAAATGTCTAGGAAGGAAGAAACACTACCCAACGACATAGCTGCACCGTCTTGTTCTTTAACCGCTGCAAGGTAGGCCATGTACGTCCACTGCACCGCCTCGCGGGCATTTTGTGCCGGGCGCGAAAGGTCTAAACCATAAATATTACCCATTTCAATCATGTCGCTCAAAGCGCGGATCTGCTCCGAAACTTCTTCACGCAAACGAATGGTAGCATCACTCATCGGACCGGTGATCTTTTGCAGGTCTTCTTTTTTACCTTCAATCAAACGGTTGATTCCGTATAAAGCTACACGGCGGTAATCGCCAATAATTCGTCCGCGGGCATAATTGTCTGGCAAACCGGTAAGAAATCCCAGCGAGCGGAATTTTCTGATCTCATCGGTGTAGGCATCAAAAACGCCGTCGTTATGAGTTTTGGTGTATTTGCTAAAACTCTCGTGAACGATCGGATTCGGTTTTAAACCGTGTTCCGATAAGGCTTTTTTTACCACGTTATAACCTCCGTAAGGTTTCATGGCGCGTTTTAGTAACTTGTCGGTTTGTAATCCAACAATCACTTCGTTTTCCTTGTCGATAAATCCAGCCTCAAAAGCTGTCATTCCCGAAACTATATTTACATCTACATCGCGTAAGCCATTCTTCTGGCGCTCTTCTTTTATAGCTTCTTTGCAAATGTTCCATAGTTTGCTGGTACGTTCTGTCGGGCCTTCAAGAAATTTGTGATCGCCGGTGTACGGGGTGATATTTAAACTTACAAAATCTTTCACTTCAATGGCTTTGCACCATCGTCCTGTTTTGAAAATGTTTTCTAAATCCATAAACTTTTACCTTTTTCTAAATAAACTCTTACTAAACCAATTTGTTTGCAAAAGTAGTTCTAAATAGCATTTCTGAAAATCCCTATTAATGGGGATTTTATTTAAACTATAAATACAGATATTTGTATTAATTGAAAATGGAAATATAATGGCAGATCATCATCACGATCATGGACATCATCACCATCATCATCACGAAATAAGAGGGAAAAAGTTACTGTGGGTAACGGTACTAAATCTTTCGATTACCATTGTTCAGATTATTGGAGGGATTATCTCGAACAGTTTGTCGTTATTGTCTGATGCACTGCATAATCTGGGCGATTCGTCTGCAATTTTCATTGCATTTTTAGCCGGAAAAAGAAGTCGAAAACCTTCGGATGAACAAAAGACTTTTGGTTATAAGCGTGTTGAAATTCTGGCTGCTCTTTTTAACGGTGTTGTACTGATTGGTATATGTTTGTATCTGTTTTTTGAAGCCTACGAACGTTTTGTAAATCCCGAGCCGATAAAAGGGAAGATCATGTTTATTGTGGCAACTTTTGGTTTGCTGGCCAACCTGATATCGGTTTTTGTACTGAATAAAGATAAAAACCACAACCTGAATGTACGGGCTGCTTACCTGCATTTACTGGGCGATACATTTTCGTCGGTAGCTGTTATTATTGGTGGAATTGCCATTTGGAAATTCGAAGTTTTCTGGATCGATCCGCTGATTACCGTTCTAGTGGGTATTTACATTATTTATCATACCTGGGATGTGGTGAAAGAAACGGTGGATATTTTAATGCAGTCGACACCTCATGATATCGATCTTAACCTGATTAAGGAGGAAGTTGAGAAGATTCCGGAAATTGATAATATTCATCATATTCATGTTTGGAAATTGGATGATACGCAAATTCATTTGGAGGCACATATTAATATGACTGACAATATTTCGATGCTGGAAATGATGGAAGTGCGTTCAAAAGTTGAAAGGCTGCTACACGATCAATTTGGTATTGAACACATAACATTACAGGCGGGTTATGAATGTTGCAGTACCAATAACGAATTGCTGGCACATTAATACTTTATTGTCTTTATTCCCCGTTTTTAATGAAACTCTAAACACAAAAATCATCATTTTTTGCGATTGTGTACCTGGTGAAAAAGGATCAATTTTACACTTGTAATTTAAGATTCACAAGCGTATGATTTTCACATTTATTTCATCACTTACCATGGCATCATCGCAAAACGATTTGGTTGCATCCGTCTTTATCGACTTCTCATTTTACCTTATTATTGCAGGTATAATCGGGTGGGGGTTATTCCGAAAAGAAAAAGGAAAATACATTAGTAAGGCACTGGCAACCTTAATGATTGTTGTGCCCTTATTGTTTCTTATTCTGCAGTTGGGTAACTAAGCATTAGGCCTCAGTAAAACCGTCAACATCAATTATTCCGTTGGCCACAGCATAAATAACCAGTGCGGCAGTTGATTTTACACCAATTTTATTACTGATGTTTTTGCGGTGCGAAATAACCGTGTGGATACTGATAAACAGCTGTTCGGCAATTTCCTTATTCGATTTTCCGGTGGCCAGCAACTTCAATACATCAATTTCTCTTTCGCTTAATGTATTGTCGATATCATTTGTTGCGGCAGGCGCTGTATTAAAATGTTTCGAGATAATCTGCGTAATGGTTTCATGTCTGTCGGTAACAAAAATGTTATCAGCAAAATTGTCGGAAAGATTCCGGTCGTAATGATTTGAAATTAACCCGATAACATTGGTTTTGTTGTATTGCGCAAATAGGTTGTGAAGATGTTTCTTCGAATTGTTTAGCGTAACCGGATTAACCAATACCATTTTGAAAAGATTGGTTTGTCCGAATTTTAACGACTCTTCTACCGTTTCGGCATACGAAAACTCAATATCGTCTTTCATGCCTCCGATAATGGCCGTAATTCCTTCGCGAACAATGGCGGAGGGTTCAATAACTAATATTTTGCAGAGCTTAGCCAATTATAATTGTCTTTGTTTTTCAAGTTGCTCCACTTGCGGAATTAATATCTCGTTCTCAATTTTTGAATGCGTTTGCAGGTCGGTGTCCAGGCTAAACAGGGCAAATAAAATTTTACGTCTTAAGTTGTTATCTGTTTTTTGTGGAAGATGTTCGATTAAAAGTTTTTTCACATCATCAAGTTTTTCTTGAATGTCATCATGATGTTCGCGATAATCAATAACTGAATAATCGTTGTTGTTGGTGGCATCAACCAGGTTTAAAATGTAAGGGAAAACGGTATTGTTTTCGTAGTCAAAATGTTGGTCAACCTCACTTTTGTATTCGTTAAAGAAGCTTTCAACCATTTGCATTTCAGGCTTTTGGCTGAATTCACTCATCAAATGAATGTTTTCTATAATCTCCGGAAACACTTCATCAGAATAGTAAGCATGCGATTTGGTGAGGTATTGCACGATTTGTGCAATTTCGCGGGCATTAAAATTTAATTCGTAGTGGTACGAAATGTTAATATTTAAATTGGCCACCATTAGAAAAACATTGGGGCTAATTTTGTATTCCAAACAAATTTCTTCAACTGTTTTTTCGCGTACTCCCAGTTTTATTCCAAACCGCTCGAGCACAAGAATTAACTGTGGATAGCTAAACAGCAGTTTCGACATTTTTATGGTTTTCTGAATTTGTTCCTGCTTTAACATCATGGACAATTATTTGAGGGCAAAATTACAATTTTTATTTAGACAAAATCAAAATAGATTCAGTTTTGGGCACACTTTTTCGTACTATTTATTTGGCAGGTTGAGGCAAAAAAAAGGAGGCATTGCCTCCCTCGTAAATTTATAAATATGTTTTTTACAGTTTAAATTTATACGATAATCCAACAATATTTCGGTTGTTTTTATCACTGTTTAAGTAGTGGTTTAAACGGTAATACACCCCAATTTTGTGGTGTTTGTTTATTTTGTACATCATACCGCTTTCATACCTCGACTTGCTAATTTCTTTCAAATCCAAATCGTGATACCATTCAGCCAAAACATACGGTTCAAGATCGAGTTTTTTTATTTTATATTCTAACTCAAACTTGTAACGAAGGTAATTTTCGTTTTCATCCGAAAAGTCGTCGGCATTGGTAAAACGCAACCTGAATTTTGGCTGCAAATTATTCCATTTAACATTGGTTTTAGCATCAAGATGAAAACGACCGAAAGATTGATGTTCGTCGTCGCCGTTGATGTTATAGCCATAACGATAACCGGCTGCTAAGGAAAAATATTTATTGAATTGGTATTCAAGTGCTGTTTGCAGAAAGTACTCGTTTAGCTCAAATTCTTCTTTGAAACGAAGTTCAGGAGCCACAGAAAGTTCAAGGTTATTTACAATTTCGGTCGAAAACTCAGCATCAAACCAGGTACGTTGCGAAAAAGCCTGAAAGCCGATAAATGAAATACTAAGTAACAGAATTAATTTTTTCATTCTCAAAAAGTATTGGTTTCCCCGTTATTATCATTAATGTCGTGATATACTCTGATTTTTGCCACATCGCGCAGGTAGTTAATTTCTTCTATTTCAATACGTTTAATTTTTATTCCTGTGCGTTCTTGTATATCTGCATAAAGTTCTGCTTTCTTCTGAATGTTTATGTTTTCAATGTTTTCATAGTTAATAATCAGGCAGATCTCTTGTTTTAAATGCAGTATTTTTTCCAAAATCCACATGGTAAGAATTATGGCAGTATTGGTAAAAATAAGCTCAACATGGCTAACTTTTTTATTGGATAAAGCATTAATAACCGAAATGCCAATAATTACAAAAAGGTAGGTCATTTCTTTAATTGGAATGGGGTCGGTGCGGTAGCGAATAATGCCAAAAATGGCAAAAAGGCCCAATGCAAATCCCAACTCAAGTTTCACGCTTTCGAGCAAAAAGCAAAGTACAAAAATTGTAATGCTTATTGAAAAATAGCTGAAATAGAAATCTTTACGGTTGCTGTTTTTTGAATAGATGTAGTTTACTACAATAAATGTTACCAGCAAATTGAGTAGAAATCGAACAACAAGTTCAGTAAAATCCTCAGGATTGATAACTTTTATATCAAGCCATCTGAGCGGTTCTTTTATAATTGAGTCTTGAATTTGATCCATAGCAGTTGTTAAAAGTTGATTATAAATTGGTTACCGAAATTAAACGGATATTACCGTTAAATTCTTTTTTTAAAGCATTGAGTTTTTCTTTAAACAGGTTTTGTTTTAAATCGGGTTCGAGAAAAGCTCTGCCAATGCAATACTTACTAAAGCCTTGTTGCTGAGCTCCAATCGTTTTTAGTTTTTGGGTTAAACACGTTTTTGCCATCAGGCTACTTTGTTTTACCTCAACAATAGCCATCGAATTTAATTCCACCCTTTTATTTTTTGAAAAAGAGGTTACATTAATATCTATCGTGCATCGTTCTGATAAATCTTTGTTTACCAGTGTAATGCGTTTAAACGAGTTGGTGTTTTTGACGGGCAAAGTGCTGTTTGATAGCTTAAAGTCAAAATTGGTATTCTGTTTTAAAAAATCGAGCTCGTTGCTGGTAAATAATTCATTATCATTTTCGGCAACCATTCGCAGCTTTTTCGTTTTTCTTTTGTTGTTTTTCCGCTTTATTTCCAAAAATGCCAGACCCGAATCGGTGTACTTGCGTTTGCGTATTTTTAAACGGTTTAATTTCCCGTTGTGGTGACTGGTGTACATCGAATCTTCGGTGGTATCGTAATATATGGTGTTGTAATTATGTATTCGGCTTTGGTTAATTTCAAGGATATAATATTGCTTTATAATTGATTGCAACACCTCGATCAGTTTGCTTTCCGGAAGTTGATATTTTACATCGAAACGGTTGAGTAAAGCCACGCTGTCCATCTGACTTAATGAAATAGAATCAAATTGCTGTATCGCAGATAGAAATTGTGACATAAATAATGGCAGTGTTTAAATTCAAATTGAGTGGAACAAGATAGAAATCTTTTTATTTAAGTTATATAATGATTGTTTGTATTGTTATAAATCATGTGTATGATTCTTCCGAAATGTTGATTTTTTGTCAAAATTCTTCCCGGTAATAAAAATAGTAATAACGAAAGGTACAAATACATCTATTTGGTAACCAGAAAGGAGGTATTTTAAAAAGATAACAGAATTTGTATGGTTTCTATTTGAATATAGCCTACTACAGAAAATTATTCTTTATAAAGTTATTGAAACCTTCCTTGTACTGCTCGCTAACCGGGATATAAACTTTGCCAAAAACAATCCGGCTGCGTTCGATGGTATCGATTTTTTCGAGGTTTACGATAAACGAACGGTGAACACGCATAAATTTTGCTTCCGGAAGTTTCGTTTCCAGTGCTTTTAGAGAACTTAATGACATAATCGGTTTTGTTTCGTCCTTTAGAAAAATCTTCACGTAATCTTTCAATCCTTCAATGTAGATGATGTCGTTAAAGTTGATGCGGCGGATTTTGTATTCTGATTTCAGGAACAGAAATTCGTGATTTGAATCCACTTCGTCGCTTTTTTGCCCAGCGCGTTCGTAACCAATTTGTTTTTTTGCTTTTTCGGCGGCTTTGTAAAACTCTTCGTAGCTGAATGGTTTTAAAAGGTAATCGATGGCGTCGAGTTTAAAACCTTGAAGGGCGTATTTTTCGTAGGCTGTTGTAAAAATAATTTTGGGTTTGTTGGTAAGAATTCGGGTGAATTCCAGGCCGTTTAAATCGGGCATTTCAATGTCCAGAAAAATTAGATCCACCTCATTCTGATCGAGAAATTCCATCGCATCGATCGGGTTATCAAAAGCACCAGCTAATTCGAGTGTTGGTGTTTTATCCACGTAAGAAGTTACCAGCTGAAGAGCAAGAGGTTCGTCGTCGATGGCAATGGTTCGTATCATTTGGCAGTATCAATTTCAAGTTTTACACTAAATACTTCCTGAGAGGAATCGATGTTTAAATCGTATTTTCCGGGAAACAACAAGTTGAGCCTTTTTTTCACATTTTCCAACCCGATGCCTGAATGGTTCTCATCCCGCTTTTCTGCTTTTTCTTTGGCCACACTGTTCTCACACATGAAAAATACCTTTTCAGCCTCAGTTTTCATTTCCACCTTTATAAACGACTTGTCGCGGTAACTGATGCCATGTTTAAAAGCGTTTTCAATAAACGGAATAAAAAGCAATGGCGGTATTTTCAGGTCGTTTTGGTTGTCAGGTAAATCAATCTGAATATCGACCTTTTGTGAAACACGAAGCTGCATCAAATCAATGTAATTACGCATAAATTCAACTTCGGCAGAAAGCATCGTTTCTCCATGTTCCGACTCGTATAAAAGATAGCGCATCAATTTCGAAAGTTTTAGAATTGATGCCTGTGCATCGTCGGTATTAATGGCTACCATCGAATAAATATTATTCAGCGTATTAAAGAAGAAATGCGGGCTTACCTGGTTTTTCAGAAACGCAAGTTCCGAGTTCAGCTTTTCTTTTTCCAGTTCCTTTTGGCGTTTTTCGCTGGCTGTGTATTGTTCGATAGCTCGTAACCCGATAGAAAAACCAACAATAACAATTGAGAGCAGGCTGTAGCCGTAAATTTGCATCAGTTTAAAGGGAGGTCGCTGAAACCGTGATTCACGACGGGATTCTCGTTCAATCGATTCAGTAACTCTTCTGTTGCGATCGGGATTATGGAAAATCTCGTTGGAGTAATCAAGAACAAAATAAAAGCTAACGACCACCACTATTGCCAGTACAAAAAACAAGGCCTTTTTATGGTTCATATAAAACTTTGGAACCAGCCAGAAGTAGTTGATGTAAAAAATAACGCCAATAATAAAAGCATTTACGTAAAAACCCCAGGCAATAAAATTGTTATTTCCTGAGTAGCGGCTTATTATAATTTGCGGTAGAATAATCAGAACCAGCCACACCAGCAGGTGCATTATTATTGGAAGTCTGTGTCGTTTTGCCCGAAGTTTGTTCATTCTTAGTGGTTTTCAACAAAGTTAAAATTAAAACCAAAACTCACTACTAGTTTGTGAATTTTGGTTTTATGTTTATTCGTGTCGTACTGCATCAATTGGATCGAGGTTTGCCGCTTTTCGTGCCGGGTACCAGCCGAAAAATATACCGATTACACTACAAACTAGGAAGGAGAGTCCAACAGCCTGCGTGTCAACAACAAATGGCATATCTAATGCAAAGGATGCCAAATAGGACAGTGCTGTACCAAATATGATTCCGATAATACCTCCTAAAATACTTAGCAAAACTGCTTCAATCAGGAATTGCATCATAATGTCAAATCCTCGTCCGCCAACCGACATGCGCAGTCCGATTTCTTTGGTTCGTTCAGTTACTGAAACAAACATGATATTCATAATTCCGATACCACCAACCAATAGTGAGATTCCTGCTACCGCTCCTAAAAGCAAGGTTAGCATATCGGTAACCGACGACACCATTTCCACCATTTCGGCTTGCGAACGTACCTGGAAATCATCGTCGTCGCCTTCTTTTAATTTATGCTGTTGTCGTAAAATCGTTTCAATTTCTGCGATGGCTGCATCCGATTGTTCTTCACTTACTGCCGAGGCATAAATCGATTGAATGTGCGTAATTGCCAACATGCGTCGCTGAACGGATGTGTACGGTGCAAGGATCATATCATCCTGGTCCATTCCCATGCCGTTTTCACCTTTCTCTTTTAAAACGCCGATTACTTTTAGAGGAATGCCGCCAAAACGAATGGTTTGTCCGATCGGATCGACACTCTCGTTGAAAACATTTTCAACTACTGTTTGTCCAACAATACAGACTTTTGCCAACGATTTTATTTCCTTCTCAGTAAAAATCCGGCCATCTTCCAATTCATATTTTCGGATGTCAAGGTACGGAGCATCAACACCATAAATTGTTGTTGGCCAGTTATTGTTGCCATTAACTGCCTGTCCGCTGGTGCTTACCTGTGGCGATACTTCGGTAATGTTTTTCGCTTCTTTTCTTAGTGCCTCAATATCTTTTAGTGTCAACGATTTTGTATTTGAGTTCCCCATCATAACACCGCCACGACGTTGCTGACCCGGCATTACAAAAATCATATTGGTTCCCATATCCGACATTTCTTCGCGGATACTCTGCTTTGATGATTCACCAATGGAAAGCATCGCGATTACCGAACCAACACCGATAATAATACCAAGCATGGTTAATATCGCTCTGAACTTGTTTCGTTTCAGTGCAGTGGTTGCTATTTTTGTGAGATTTGCGTAGTTCATTTTTCGCTGTTTTTAAGATTCATAATCTTCATCTACCGGAAGTGCCCCGATCAACTGGGTAGCATTAAAACGATCGGTTACTGCCGATTCTTTTTGTATTCTACCATCGCGGAAAACGATGTTACGTTTCATAAAACGGGCAATGTCCGATTCGTGCGTAACAAACACAATAGTTTTACCGTTGTCGTTCAATCGTTGAAACAGTTCCATGATTTCGTAAGAAGTGCGGGTGTCAAGGTTTCCCGTTGCTTCGTCGGCAAGGATAACCACCGGGTCGTTTACCAGCGAGCGGGCGATTGCCACACGTTGCTGTTGTCCACCTGATAACTGGTTGGGCATGTGATCCATTCGGTCCGCCAATCCAACCTGCTCAAGCGCGTGCATGGCACGTTCTTTCCGTTCTTTGGTCTTAACTTTTGAATTATAGAAAAGCGGTAACTCCACGTTCTCCAGAGCCGTTGTTCGCGGCAACAAATTGTACGACTGAAATATAAATCCCAGTTTGTTGTTGCGCAGTCCTGCCAGCTGGTTTTTATTCATTGTGCCCATGTTCACTCCGTCCAGCTGGTATTCGCCATAAGTTGGTTTGTCGAGACAGCCAAGGATGTTTAGCATGGTGGATTTTCCTGAACCACTGGTTCCCATAATTGCGGCAAAGTCTCCTTCGTATATTTCCATATCAACTCCGCGAAGCGCATGTACAGTCATTTCACCCACATGATAGTCTTTTCGCAGTTCTGATACTTTTATAATTGCTTTACTCATTTTTTTTTCGTTTTAGATACTGGATGCCCCGACGCTAACGGTCGGGATTTCGCTTCGCTCAACTTGATACTCGTAACTCGTGTCTAGTGACTCGCTACGTGTTTCTATCTTCTTCCCGGAGGGCCTGGCATAAATGGATTGCCACCTGATCGGGCTGCAGTTTCATTTGCTCCTTTTTGCTCCATGCTCAGCACAACTTCTTGACCGCTTTTTACGCCCGAAAGAATTTCTGCGTTAATATCATCGTTCAATCCAATTTTAACCGGAACAGGGTGGATGTTGGTTCCTTCTTTTACCCAAACCATAGTTGCATCACTCGGAGCCTGTTGTGGTATACTCCCCATTTCCGGAGGTGTTTGTCCTTCCGGCATTTCAGGTTTAGTCTGTTGGCTCATGTAGCTTGCCATTAATTTTTGGTCAGGAGTAAAACGCAGCGCTTTACTAGGAACTACCAGGATATCGTTTTTCTCCAAAACATAAACCTGAATGGTGGCAGTCATTCCCGGCATCAGTTTGTAATCCGGGTTTGGCGCATCTACAATAATGGTATAGGTTACTACATTGTTTGTAACTGTCGGTTCCCAGCGCAATTGTGTAACTTCTCCTTCAAAAATGGTCTCAGGATATGCATCAACGGTAAATTCAACACGTTGTCCTTCTTTAATATGACCGATGTCGGCTTCATCAATATCGGCCTCAACCTGCATTTGCGTAAGGTCGTTGGCAATGGTAAAAAGGGTAGGCGTGTTAAAACTTGCTGCAACAGTCTGTCCTTCTTCAACCTCTTTGTTCAAAACAACTCCGTCGATAGGCGAGTAGATCAACGCATAATCCAGATTAATCTGGTTGCGTTTGTGTTGCGCCATGGCATTGTTGTAACTGGCTTTTGCTTTGTTTAAATTGTAAACCAACTGGTCGAAATCAGTTTGAGAGATCAATTGTTTATCGTTCAGCGGTGCCATACGGTTGTAGGTAGCTTGCTGGTAATCGAGTTCGGCTTTTGCATTGTCTAGTGTTGCCTGACTTTGCTCCAACTGCGCTGCCAGGTTTGTGGTATCGATTTTAGCCAGCAACTGGCCTTTTTTTACGTATGAGTTGTAGTCAACAAAAAGTTCATCAACTATTCCCGAAACCTGAGTACCCACCTCAACAGTTGTGATTGCTTCCAGTGTCCCGGTTGATTCCACAACATTGCTAATGTTTCCTTTTCCTGCTTTTGCTGTTTGAATATCGATCTGACTTACATCAACCTTGTTCGGTTTTAAAACCAGTGCTGCCGATACCAGAACGACAAGCAGTAATGCGATAATGATGATTGTTTTCTTTTTCATGATATTTTGATTTTAATTGTTTCGGTTTATAAAGTGATTGGATTGCCCTGATAGAAATCAAGTATCTTATAGCTGAATATCAGGTTGAATTTTGATTGCAACAACTGACTTTCGGCTGTGATCAGGTTATTGCGCTCGAAAAGAAAATCTACGGAGTTGATCAGTCCGTTATTGAATTTTTCCTGTGCCAGTTGGTACGATTCCTCGTAAGAAGAATAACTTTCCTGGTTGGCTTCAAACTCAATCTGTGCCGACAGTACATCTACACAAGCTTGTTCAATTTCTTTGCGTAATTGGTTTTTTGTATCTATTTCCAGCAATTCGGCATTGCTGTAACCAATTTTTGCCTGGGCTACGCTTGTTTTAATCTGCTTTTTCTGGAAAATAGGAATGGATACAGAAACTCCAACTGATGGCGTAAACTGATCGCCAAGTTGTCCGAAATAATTAGATGAATTGTAGCTTGAATAGCCGGTTGATAATCCTGCATCGGCACTGATGGTTGGATAAAAACCGGCGGCAGCAATTTTTTCATTCAGTGCGGCACTTTCTTTTTGGTACTCGGCACTTTTAATTTGTGGTTTAATGGCCAGTGCAGTAGCATAAACATCTGCGGCAACCGGAGTTAGATTTTCATTCGCCAATTCCTCCAGGTTCGGACGTAGCACCTCAAAGTTTTCATCAACTGGTAGCTCCATTAACTGCATCAGGCTAACTTTCGAAATGGCAAAGTTGCTTTGTGCATTGGCAAGACTCAGCTTCTCGTTTGCCAACTGCGACTTTACCTGCAGGTAATCGGAGCGCGAAATAATTCCGGATTGTAATCGGGCTTCCGACAGATTGAGTTGCTCTGTTGTGGCATCCAGTTGGTTTTGTGCATTTTTTACATTCTCCTCTAAAAATACAACCTGCAAAAAGGCATTTAAAATGCTCAGCGAGATCGACTCTTTAATGGTTTCCGAATCGTAAATTCCGCTTTGCATATCCAGCTCGGCCTGCTTAATCAAATTATTCAAACGTTGTGCATTGTAAATGGTAATGCTCGAATTTAATCCGTAACTAGTATTGTTGTTTCCCGAAAAATCAGAATCGCCGGTAAGCAGATCTTCTGATTTCGACCAACTAAAATTCTGGCGCGCAGAAGCGCTTAACGAAGGGAGTTTGTTGGCTTTCGCCTGATTTTTGTTGAGTTCGTTCGACGCATTGGCCAAAATGCTCTGGCGCACCGAAACGTTTTGCGTTAATGCGTAATCGATACAATCGTTAAGGCTCCAGGTCTTATTTGCCGTATTGTTTTGTGCAAACAATAAAGTCGGAAGACTTACTGCAATTACGAAGAAGATTGATTTTATTCTGTTCATAGCTTTTCATTATAATTTTCGGGAATAAAGCTACTGGAGATGAACCGCCGAAAAGAATAAAATAGAAGAACCGGGCGATTTTATCGACGGATTGGGAAAGTTTACGTACGGCGGTTTTTACAAATGGTAGTTATGACCTTTAATTTTTTAATCGCTTTTATCATATAAAAAATGGCCTCGGTTGAATTTGTGATCTTTTTTGCTGAAAAACTATCATAGCCAACTATCGAATATTTGTATTTTCGTTGCGACCTTAACATTTTTAAGGTTTATCGTAGTCTGTTTGCAGGCTTTTAGTCATTATAATAGTGGAAATACAAAAATCAAAAACAATATGAAGTACAGTGCAATTATTTTTATAATGGCTATTTGGAGCCAGAGTTTATTTGCCCAAAAGAATTTTGAAGTTGATGTAAATAAACCCGGAGCAACCGTTCAGCCGGATATGTATGGTGTATTTTTCGAGGACATAAATTTTGGTGCGGATGGTGGCCTTTATGCCGAGTTAATAAAAAACCGCTCGTTCGAGTTCGATCAGCCTTTTGTGGGCTGGTTGCCTTTCGGAAATGTGGAAGTGAAAAATGAAGCTCCTTGTTTCGATCGTAATCCGAATTATGTACGCTTGAACGAAACCGGATTACGACGTGGAACCGGGCTCGAGAATAATGGTTTCAGAGGAGTCGGTTTGAAAAAGAACGATACCTATCGGTTTTCGTTTTTTGCCCGCTCGTTGGATGGTGGCGAAAAGAAATTAGGAATTGAGTTGGTAAGTTCTGGCGAAGAAGTTATCGGAAGAGGAGAAATCCTTGTTTCGGGCAATAACTGGGAAAAATACCAGTGTATTATAAAATCGAATGCCACCGATGCAAAAGGGAAAGTAAGAGTGGTTTTGAGATCGGCCGGAGAAGTTGATCTGGACCATATTTCAATGTTCCCGACTGAAACCTGGAAAAATCGCGAGAATGGTTTACGTAAAGATTTGGCAGAAGCGCTTTACGAATTAAATCCCGCAGTATTTCGTTTTCCCGGCGGATGTATTATCGAAGGAAATACGCTGGAAACCCGTTACCAGTGGAAGAACAGCGTTGGCCCGGTTGAAAACAGACCGTTAAATGAGAACCGCTGGAATTACACATTCAAACACTGCTTTTTCCCCGATTATTATCAATCATACGGAATGGGTTTTTACGAATACTTTTTACTGAGCGAAGATTTGGGTGCTGAGCCACTTCCCGTAATTAGCTGCGGTTTGGCGTGTCAGTACGAAAGCGAAGAATGTGTAGCTGTACACGATTTGGAACCGTATATTGAAGATGCGGTTGACCTGATAGAATTTGCCAACGGACCGATTGACTCGGAATGGGGAAAAGTACGTGCCGAAATGGGGCATCCTGCGCCTTTTAACCTTAAATACCTTGCCATTGGAAACGAACAATGGGGCGAAGGTTATGTGGAACGTTTGATTCCTTTTATGGAAGTATTGCGTAAAAAACATCCTGAGATTAAAATCATTGGAACTTCAGGACCGACTCCTGACGGTGAGAATTTCGATTACCTGTGGCCAAAAATGACAGAGCTGGAAGTTGATTTGGTGGATGAACATTATTACCGCAGTCCGGAGTGGTTTTTGGCAAATGCTGAGCGTTACGACAGCTACGACCGCAACGGACCAAAAGTATTTGCGGGCGAATTTGCATCGCACCACGAAACCCGTGACAACAACCTGCGTGCTGCTATCTCGGAAGCAGCTTTTATGACAGGTTTGGAACGTAATGCAGATATCGTTCATCTGGCAACTTACGCACCACTATTTGCGCATTACGACGCCTGGCAGTGGAAACCTGATATGATTTGGTTTGACAACCTGCAGGTAGTGCGCACTCCGAATTACTATGTGCAGCAAATGTATGCACACAACACCGGAACCAATGTGTTAAATATTACTGCTGAAGGAAAGAATATTACCGGACAGGATAGTTTGTATGCCAGCGCGGTAATCGATAAAAACACCTCAGAAGTGATTGTAAAAGTAGTAAATGCTTCCAATGAAGCTCAGGACATTAATATCAGTTTGAAAGGGCTGAAAAAATCGATTGAAAAAGCTGAAGTAAAAATTACCTGTTTACACAGCAACCAACCCGGGGCAATTAATACACGAAAAGCACCAAATACATTAGTGCCTGCACATTCATCGCTTTGGGCTGAAGAAAATGGCTTTAAACTAAAGGTGCAGGGAAATGCATTTTATGTATGCCGTGTGAATATTAATAATTAGAAAACGACTTAAATTCAATACAATAACTTGATGAGACGCAATAAAAATACACAGCTGTTAGCACTATTCTTTTTGATACTATTTTCTGCTTGCAGCACATCTGAAAATTACGAGGCTTATTTGTTTACCTATTTTACGGGCAACGGTCCGGGCGAGGAATCGATTCGATTCGCCGTAAGTGAGGATGGCTATAATTACCGGGCTTTAAACAATAATCAGCCGGTTTTGGATAACGATGATATTTGCTCAACCGGCGGAGTGCGTGATCCACATATTCTGCGTGGCGAAGATGGTAATTTTTATATGGTGGTTACCGATTTGTATGTTACCGACATGGGCTGGAAAAACTACGCCATGGTTTTGCTGAAATCGGAGGATTTGATCAACTGGCAATCGTCAGTGGTGAATATTCCTGAAGCATTCCCTGAAGAGTTTGGCGATGTTTGGCGTGTGTGGGCACCACAAACCATTTACGACGAGGAAGCGGGAAAATACATGGTTTATTTCTCGATGAAACAGGGCGACGATCCCGATATTATCTATTACGCTTATGCAAACGATGATTTTACTGCTTTGGAAACTGCTCCACAACAATTGTTGTTCAGCCCCACTGGTAATGCCTGTATCGACGCCGATATTATTAAAAAGGATGGGAAATTTTATATGTTCCATAAATCGGAAAGTGGTGAGCCGGGAATTAAACTGGCCATTTCGGATAAACTGACAGAAGGCTATGAATACCCAAGTTTGAAGCGCGTAGATAAGGAATCCGAGAATGTGGAAGGCTCCGGAGTTTTTAAACTGAACAATTCTAACGATTGGATTTTGATGTACGATGTATACGGGCTAGGCCGCTACCAGTTTACAAAAAGTTCCGACCTGCAACATTTTGAAGTGATCGACGAAGCCATTTCTATGAATTTTCATCCACGCCACGGGACGGTGCTGCCGATTACCAAAACAGAGTTAAAACGGTTGATTGCGAAATGGGGAAAAATGAATGATCCGCTGGCAGAAGCCACTGCTGACGGACTAAAAAAACAAAATGTAAACATCGACAGCGAGAAAAGTATAATTCGTTTTCCGGTAAAAAAGGGTGTTGACATTGCTGCTTTTGATCCGCAGTTTAACACATTCTCGGGAGTAAGTGTAACACCGGTAGGACCGCAGGATTTTTCAAACGGAGCGGTTCAATACACCATCGAAATGGAAGGAGTTGGCAAGCAAACCTACAGTGCTATTGTATCTGAAGATCATAACCCGGTGCTGGACGGATTTTATGCCGATCCTGATGTGTTGTACTCCGAAAAAACTGGTAAGTACTACATCTACCCAACCAGCGATGGTTTTCATAACTGGGGTGGTTATTACTTTAAAACGTTCTCTTCAGAGAACCTGGTTGACTGGAAAGATGAGGGGATTATTCTGAACCTGCGAAAAGATGTTAGCTGGGCCGATCACAATGCCTGGGCGCCTTGTATCATTGAGAAGAAAATTGATGGAGTGTATAAATATTTCTTTTATTTCTGTGGTAGACAAAAAATTGGTGTTGCGGTTGCCGATAATCCCGAAGGTCCGTTTGTTGACAGTGGCGAACCCTTAATTAACTGGAAACCTGAAGGGATTACAGGAGGTCAGGAAATTGACCCGGATGTGTTTACCGACCCGGAAACAGGGACAAGTTACCTGTATTGGGGGAACGGTTACTTGGCCGCTGCAGAGCTAAATGATGACATGGTATCGATAAAAAAGGAGACCTTAAAAATTATGACGCCGGATAATACTTTCCGCGAAGGCATTTATGTTATTTACCGCAAAGGAACGTACTATTTTATGTGGGCCGAAGACGATACCCGTAGTCCGAATTACAAAGTGCGTTATGCAACCAGTGATTCGCCATTGGGAGAACTCACTATTCCTGAAAATAACATTGTAATCCAAAAAGACCTTGAAAAAGGGATTCTGGCAACCGGACATAATTCGGCCATTCAGGTTCCCGGAAAAGACGAGTGGTATTTGGTGTATCATCGTTTCACTTACCCAAAAGGAAAAGACATGGGCTACCGTGCCGGTTTTAACCGCGAGGTTTGTATCGATAAACTGGAATTTAGTGCCAACGGTGATATCATTGAAGTAAAACCCACTTTGGAAGGAATTAGCAGATAATTAATCTAAAATAAAATTTATTAGAAGCAGAACATGGTTTGAACCTGGTTCTGCTTTTTTTATGAATTCGATTGTCCTATTTTATGTTGTATAACGAACTGATGCTTCCGTTGCCTAATAAATTAAAAGCACATTTGTTCTTCACTACTGGTAATAATCCTCAATATATTAAGGATAACTAAATCTTTTCTCAGCGCAATGAATATGGAGACCCGCTAATCATAACAATTGTCAGTGTTATAAATGCCGGGTTGACATATGTGATACTTTGCTGAACAATAGTGATAGTAAAAAATTGGCTTGTCGGCGTACATTTGACATTGATAATGGTTTTTAAGATGTTGTTTGTCAGTGTTTAAACTGAATTATGAATTAGACTAACTGCATTTTGCAAACTATTTAATTGAAAAAACAATGTACTGAACAATACAACAAGAAAACTAGCAAATAAGCCAGTAAATTTATATGAACCAAACAGTGATTCATCCGAATTCCAATCCCAACAAGCAATCTTCTACTGCCCAACAAATATTCATTTAAATAATTGAGAAATAAACTTCGAGTGGCGGTGTTTACCATCGCTAAGTAAATTTTAAACTTAAAACATGTGAAATGAAATCGAATCTATTGAAAAAAACACAAGTACTTTTCTATGTTTTATTATTGGCTTTAAGTCCGGTTTTTGTGTTCGGACAGTCGGTAAAAATAACAGGAACAGTGAGTGATTCTGATGGGAATACAATTCCCGGAGCCACAGTGGTGGTTCAAGGTACTACAAATGGTACGGCCACTGATATCGATGGCAAATTTGTATTAAATGCAAGTAAGGGTGATGTACTTCAGGTATCGTACATCGGATTTAAGACGCAACAGATTGAATTAAGCGGAGAAACCAACATTGATGTTGTGTTAGAGCTTGATGCAATTGGTATTGAAGAGGTTGTTGCAATTGGTTATGGTACCGTAAAAAAGGCCGATGTTACCAGTGCGGTGTCTACCGTTAAGTCGGAAGACTTTATTAAAGGAGCGGTAAAAGACGCAGCACAACTGGTACAAGGTAAAGTTGCCGGTTTAACCGTGTCGTTGCCAACCGGTAACCCAACCGAAGGCGCACAAATTATGTTGCGTGGTGTATCGTCGCTTAATGGTGGTACTGCTCCTTTGGTATTGATTGACGGAATTCCCGGCAACCTGGAAACGATTGCTCCGGAAGATATCGAGTCGGTTGACGTACTGAAAGACGGTTCGGCAACTGCAATTTACGGTACCCGTGGTACAAACGGTGTAATTATTATTACAACCAAATCGGGTGCTAACGAAATGGAACCAACAATCGAGTACTCAGGTTATGTGTCGTTGGCACAAATCAGCAAAAAGCTTGACTTCCTTGATGCAACAGAGCTAAGAGAAAAGTGGAACGAGGGTTATTCTTTTACAGGAGCTAATCTTCAGGATTACGGATCGGATACAGACTGGGTGGATGAAATTACCCGCGATGCAGTGAGCCACGTACACAACCTTATTTTTAGAGGTGGTAGTAAAAATACCAACCTCACCGCTTCGTTAAACTACAAAAACAACCAGGGTATTTTCATGAATTCCGACAATGAAAAATACACCGGAAGGATTGATGTTAACCACAGTATGTTCGATAATAAACTGAAAGCGAACATTGGTATTATTTCCAGCGAGCAAAAATACTGGACAGGTGGCGACGGATATAGTTTTAACAACTACGTATATCGTCAGGCAATTATTCGTAACCCAACCGAGCCAATAACGAATGAAGACGGAAGCTGGTTTGAACGCGATGTGTATTTCTATGATAATCCGGTTGGATACATTAAAGAATCGGAAGGACAAAACAAGTACCGTAATATGCGTTTTACCGGTAGTTTGGTGTACTCTCCGATTGCCGACCTGAATATTAAAGGATTATACGCAAGAAAAGGAAACTCGAATATTCGTGGATTTTACCAAACGCACGACCACGTTTCAACAACCAAATATGGTTCTGACGGTTATGCTTCGCGCGGAACCGGCGACTATGTAGGAAACTACACTGAGCTTTCGGCCAGCTATAAAAAAACGATCGACAATCATCGTTTCTCGGCTTTGGCAGGTTACAACTACGAAGACAACACCTACGAAAATTTCTGGGTAAATAATAAGTATTTCCCAACTGACTCTTATACTTATAACAATATTGGCATTGGACAGGGATTACCAAAAGGTGAAGCAGGAATTGGAAGTGAAAAATACTCGGATAAGCTTATCGCATTATTTGCAAGGGTAAGTTATAGTTATGACGACAAGTATTTGTTAATGGCCAGTTTGCGCCGCGAGGGTTCTTCTCGTTTCGGTGAAAACCATAAATGGGGTTATTTCCCCGGTGTTTCTGCCGGATGGCGCATTAACGAAGAAAGTTTTATGGAAAGCGTTTCGTGGGTTGATAACCTGAAAGTGCGTGCCGGTTTTGGTGTAACAGGTATTAATGCCGGTGACAACTATCAATCGCAGAGTAGTTTGAAATATGAAAATTATTTCAGGTATAATGGAGATTGGTTGAGAGAGCTTATTCCTGCCCGAAATGCGAATCCCGATCTACGATGGGAGAAAAAAGAAGAGTTTAACATCGGTCTTGATTTCGACTTATTTGGTGGCCGTGTTGGTGGGGCTTTGGATTACTACAGTCGTAAAACAAAAGATGCACTTTGGGCTTATGATGTTCCTGTTCCTCCATACTTATATAGCAGCATTATGGCCAACGTGGGTGTTATCCAAAATAATGGTTTTGAGGCGTTAATTAATGTAGTTCCTGTTCAAACTCAAAATTTTGAGTGGAATGCGAACCTGACTTATTCAACCAATACAAACAAGTTGGTGTCATTATCAAACGATAAATTCCAGACAACCAACGATTTCTTTTACAGAGGATACACAGGCGAGCCAATTCAGATTGAAACACACCGTCTTGAGATTGGTGGAAAAATTGGTAATTTCTACGGTTTACGTAGTGTTGATATCACCGAAGATGGTATCTGGTTAATTGAAACTCCTGAGGGAGATATTATTCCTGCCACTGAATCGTCGACTGCCGACCGTCAGGTGCTGGGTAACGGTTTACCAAAACATTATATGAGCTGGAACAACAATTTCAGGTATAAAAACTGGGAACTGAATATGAACTTACGGGGAGCGTTTGGCTACCAGATTCTGAACTTCCAACGCATGTTCTACGAAAACCCAACCATTGGTTACAATACGCTTGATTCAGCCTACGATAAAGTTTATGGCAAAGCGGTACTTTCTGATGTACAGCGTTTTGTAAGCTATTATGTTGAAGATGGCGACTTTATTAAGCTTGATAACGTTACTTTAAGCTACAATTTCAACGTTGAAAACAGCCAGATATTTAAAAACCTGCGTGTTTATGCTTCAGGAATGAACCTGCTTACTATTACCGGTTACAAAGGTATCGATCCGGAAGTTAACCGCATTGGTTTATCGCCGGGTAACGACGACAGAGATCAGTATCCAACAACCCGAACATACACATTCGGTGTTAACGTTACCTTTTAATTATTAGGAGTTGTTAATTATAAAAACAGAAAAAATGAATTTCAAAAACTATATAAAACGAATAGCGGGATATACCGCTACTGTAGTTGGGATTTTAGCCTTGTTAACTACAGGAGGTTGTTTTAACCTTGACGAGGAAGTTTTTTCAGAAATTACCGAAGAGTCGTTCCAGGCTTCGGAATCTGATATTGTTGCTTTAATGGCTTCGGGCTACACGCCACTGCGTTACATTATGGGCTGGCAGGGATTGTTTGATATACAGGAAGAGCCGGGCGATATGTTTGTTACACCAACACGCCCAAATGGTTGGGACGACGGTGGTACATACAAACGTATGCACTTTCATACCTGGAACAACCTGCAATGGCAACCACGAAATACCTGGATTAATTGTTTTGATGGGATCAACAACGTTAACCGTGTAATTCTGCAAATTCAGTCGGGATCGCTGCCACTTGCTGAAGGACAAGCCGAACCGATTATTGCCGAAATGAGAGCTTTGCGTGCACTTTGGTATTCTATTTTGGTTGATACGCACGGAAACGTGCCATTGATCACCAAATTTAGCGACGAAATTCCAGAGCAAAAAAGCCGTAGCGAAATTTATGAGTTTATCGTTTCTGAATTGAACGAAGTAATTCCGCAATTGTCGGAAAATGTTGACCAGTCGACTTACGGAAGATTAACAAAATGGGGTGCTTTACAACTGCTGGCCCGTGTATATTTGAATGCTGAAGTTTATAAAGGAAGTGCCGAGTGGGATAAATGTATTGCTGCTTGCGATCAGATCATCAGCAGCGGTAAATACACACTTGACGCAAGTTACCGGAATATTTTCAGTGTAAACAACGAAGGATCGCCTGAGATTGTTTTTGCAGTTCCTTACGATAATGTTTATGCTACCGGCTGGAATGCCCACATGAAAATGTTGCTGCCTTCGCACCGTGATGTGTTTAACATGGTTGCACAACCATGGGGAGGATCAAGTTGTAATCCGCAATTTATAAATAGTTACGATGAAGATGACAACCGTTTGGAAGATAGTTGGTTAATTGGCGATCAGATAAGTGCGATTGATGGCAGTGTTGTAATGACACTGGTAAACGAAATGCCAAGCATTTATTACTGCGAGTTTGAACAAGGATACCGTTGCCAGAAATACGAGATTGAAAATGGTTGTCAATCAAGTATGAGCAACGATTTGCCATATTTCCGCTACACTGACGTGTTAATGATGAAAGCTGAGTGTTTGTTGCGCACCGGAAAAAGCGATGAGGCTGCTGCACTTGTTTCAGAAGTTCGTGCACGTTCGTTCGACGATCCTGCAAAAGCAACAGTTACCGGCGATGAGCTGGAAGGAAATACAACAGTACAATACGGTACTTTGGCTGAAGACGGAAGTATTGATGATCCGGGAGATCAGACACCTGTTCAATTTGGTCGTTTTCTTGATGAATTAGGCTGGGAGTTTGCAGCCGAGTTCCGACGCAGAACAGATATGATCCGTTTTGGTGTTTATCAAACCAAAAGCTGGTACAACCACACGCCACAAGGCGAGCATACGATTTTATTCCCAATTGGTGAATCAGAATTAAATACCAATCCAAACCTGGTGCAGAACCCGGGTTATTAATTTCACATCGTTTTTAGTTTAATTTGGTATTTAGGGTCGGTTAAAAGCATTTCGCTTTTGATCGGCCCTTTTACGTTGTGAATGGTTGTTATCGGCTTGTTTTTCTTTTGAAACAAGTTAATTTGCATAAATTTTAAAGTTTTCAGAACATTTGTGATAGAGGTTATGTATTCTGAAATTACTTTTGTAGCATGCTGAAATGTCAATTTTTTAAATGAAAAAACATTTTAAAATATTTTTAGTCTCTGTTTTTCTCCTTCTTTCATTTTTTGTTTCAGCAAACGGAGGGAAGTTGAGTTTTATTCATTACACTTCTGAAGATGGTTTGCCCTCCTCTTACATAAAAAGTATCTGCCAGGATCAGTTTGGATTTATTTGGGCAGCTACACGTAGTTCTGTATGTCGTTTTGATGGAAAGTATTTTAAAACTTTTAAAGCCATTGACGAAACAGGTAGTAGTTTTGATTTATGGTGTAAAAATTTTTATACAGTTGCTGATTCAGGATTGATTGCTCAAACAATTGAAGATGAGTTTTATTTTTTTGATTTTAAGAATGAAAAATTTGTAAAACATCCTGTACTTAATTCTCTTGATGGAATTATTGAAATACAGCCATCAGAAGGAGGTATGTGGGCTGTAGGAAATGATGGATTGTTTTTTTTACCATACGGAGGGAATAAATTTAAGCGGATAACAGATGTTTTTGGGTTTACTATTCCTGATAATAATGCAAAAATTGTTAGAATAAAGGAGCGAAACCATATTGTAGTAGGTGTTGGTAATGATGATAAGTTATATGTTGTTGATTGCCAGAATTCTGATCGGCGCGTGTTTAACTTGCCTGAAAACTTTAATTGGAATGATATTCCTGTTTTTTATCTGGATCAGAATAATTCTGTATGGCTTGGGCAAGCTGATAATGGTGTATACAGAATAAGTTTAACAAATGGCAAAACTCAATATTTCTCAGAAGATCAAAACGGAGACAAACATCTTTTACACAATCTTATTCATACTATACAAGAAGACCACCACGGGAATATATGGATTGGGACCGAAAATGGGTTAACTATATGGTCGCCATATACCGAGAAATTTAGTGATTATCAGTATAATTATAATAATGCCGAGGGATTAAATACAAATCCAATTTATGATATTTTTTGCGATAGAGACGGTAATATGTGGTTGGGAACCTATTTTGGAGGTATTAATCTTTGGAGCAATGATACCGAGTTCTTTAAGTTTTGGCATGCAGGACAGGGTGTATATAACATTGGCGGAAATGTGGTAAGCAGTATTGTTGAAGATGATGGGAACAATATTTGGATTGCTACAGAAGACATGGGAGTAAACCGAATTGACAGAGAAACAGGTAAAGTAACTAAGTTATTGAGTGCAGGAGATGGCTTGTCATTTAATAATGTACACTGTTTAATGTTTGAAACACGCTATAAGCTCTGGATTGGAACTTATACAGGAGGTATAAATATTCTGGATCTTAGAAAAGGTAGTTTCGACTATATCAATAAAGATAGCGAGCCGGACTTGCCGGCAGATAATATATACTCATTACTGAATTTGGGAGATAGTATTTACATCACCACATCTGCCGGAATTGCCGTGTATAATACCAAAAACAAAAAACTAACTTCGTTTTTTCCTGAAACACTGTTGGGCACACAGTTTGAATCTTGTTTTGCTGATGGTAATCGGATATGGTTTTCGAGCCTAACCAGAATATATTATTTTGATCGGCAAGAACATAAACTGACTGTATTTGATAAACTGAAAAATTTAAAACATATAAACTTTGTAAAAAAAGATTCGAAAGGCCGCTTGTGGGTGGGAGACTGCCTGGAAGGATTATGGTGTTATTATTTTTTGGATGAAACTGTAAAACAATACAGTGAGAGCACAGGGTTTCCTTTTTCATGGATTTTTAGCCTGGAAGAAAGTGCTGACGGAACACTCTGGGTTAGTGGAGATAAAGGTTTGGTTAAACTAAATCCGGATAACGAAGAATATTATTATTTCGACAGAGACTCAGACCTCCCTTTCGACCAGTTTAATTTCAGAGCATCAAATAAAGACTCGAAAGGAAACATCTATTTTGGTGGAAACAATGGAATGATATCTTTTAACGAGAAAGAAGAATTTGCAAAACGAAAGGTACTGAATGTTGTTTTCCGCGGAATGCAGCTATTTAATCAACCGCTTTCTCCGAGCCAAAAAGGAGCCTTGAAAAAATCTCTGAATTTTCATCCTGAAATAAGATTAAAACACAAACAGAATGTTTTTACAATAGAGTATGCAGGGCTTAATTTTCAAAACAAAGGAAAATGTGAGTATGCCTACTACCTTGAAAACTTTGAAAAGGACTGGAATTATGTTGGAAACAGAGATTTTGTAACTTATACCAACCTCAGTCCCGGAACATACCGGTTTCATGTAAAAGCAACAACTGACAAAAATGAGTGGCTTGGACACGAAAATACTTTGTCTATAATAATAGAACCTCCGTTTTGGCTTTCTGGGTGGGGTTTTTTTATCTATTTTTTGTTAGCTCTTTTGGCAATGCTTATTTTTTATTTAACCATTACCAGAATACAAAAGACCAAAGCATTGGCGGAAATGGAACGCCATGAAAAAGATTCTATAAAAGAGTTGAATAATTTCAAATTAGATTTTTTTACCAATGTTTCTCACGAACTGCGAACTCCGTTAACACTAATTATTGGGCCGTTGAGCCGAATTTTGGAGGAAGAAAGACTAACGCCCGGAGCAATTCGGAAAATGAAAGGAATCAAACATAATGCACACCGATTGTTGACATTAATAAACCAGTTACTCGAGTTCAGAAAGATTGATAGCGGAAAAGAAACTTTAAAAGTATGTAGCCAAAATATTACTTCGTTAATAAACGATATTAAGGAGTCTTTTTCCGCATCAGCTAAGAACAAAGGAGTTAAGCTTGAGTGTGATTTATTTGATCTTGATCAGGAGATATGGGTTGACCAGCTAAAACTCGAAACCATTCTTATTAACCTAATATCAAATGCATTGAAGTTTACGAATAAAGGCGGAACTATACAGATTAGTTTAAAACTGGTTAACGAAAAAAATTCAGAAGACCAGTATCTTAACATAAAGGTACATGATACAGGAGTAGGTATTGCTCCGGATAAGAAACTAAAAATATTTGACCGTTTTTATAAAGACGAAAAAAATATCGGGAATTCTGTAGGTTCCGGAATCGGTTTGGCTTTTGTTCAAAGTTTGGTCGAATTGCATCGTGGAAAAATAGATGTTGAAAGTAATGTTGGCGAAGGAAGTACTTTTCTGGTTCAATTGCCTGTTTCGAGAAGATTTTATAAAGCCCAGGAAATTGTAATGGAACAAACACAGTTTATTCGCGATGCCAGTTTGTTGGATTTCAATTTGGGTGATTCTTTTCAGGAGAATAACTTTCTTTTGCCCGATGGGAAACCATTGGTATTGGTAATTGATGATAATGAAGATTTACTTGATTTTATTTCCGAAACCTTATCGGCCGATTATTCGGTATGCCGGGCTAATAATGGTGAAGAGGGATTAAAAAAGCTTGATGAGCTAATGCCCGATTTGATTATTAGCGATGTGATGATGCCCGGAATTGATGGTTTTGAATTGTGTCGGACACTTAAAGCTGATTTGCGTACTTCGCATATTCCGGTTGTGCTTTTAACTGCCAAATGTGGAGAAGAAAGCGAATATGAAGGTTTGAACACAGGTGCCGACTATTATATACAAAAACCATTTTATCCTCAAATATTAACAAAACTTATCGAGAATATTTTATCAACGCGCAAAAACCTTGTTAAACGTTTTAAATCTGATTTAAATCTGATTCCCGAGGAAGTTGGGAGTTCTGATCTTGATCGGGAATTTATTAACGACATTGCAAAATTGATACAAAAAAATATTGATAATACGGAGCTTGATGTTGCTTTTATTGTTAAAGAATTGCGAATTAGCAGGTCATTGCTGCATTTAAAATTAAAAAATCTGACCGGGTGCTCCGCTACTGAATTTATTCGCAACGTTCGTTTACGCCAAGCTGCGATGTTAATTGCTGAAGGTAAATGTAATATCTCTGAAGCAGCTTATCGAACAGGTTTCTCTAGTCCAACCTATTTCACCCGACGATTTAGGGAAGTTTATGGAAAGTCTCCTCGCGAATACTTCGGAATGTAGCCAAATATTCCCTTTTCTCTTGCTTTCTTTTTGTGTTTAACTCAGTTCAAAGAAAAAGTGATGTGCCTGGGTATCTAAATTTCTAAATTTTCTATTGCTAATTGTTTATTGCCTTGTTTATTAGGTTTTTATGTCTGTGTGTTTTGTGGCATTTAGACATTTGTTTGAGTTTTTTAAACATGGTTTACGGTCGTGTTGAAGCGATTTCGGCTACTTTGCTTATATGTGGTGTACACACGTAACTGGGAGAAATAGAGTCTAAAAATTTTTAAATCTATCAATCTATTAATTTTATGAAAATTAAGAAAATTTATTATTTGTTGCTTATGGTTTTCGTGTTTGGAGCCTGCAACGAAGAGCTAATGAATTCAATTCCATTAGTTGAGATTAATCCGGGGTTTTCTAGTCCTGGATTTAACGATGTCAGTCTGGTTTCATTAAACGAAACCAAATCGTATGATGTTGTTTACAAACGCGTTTATGGAATATCACGAGAGCTTACAATGGATTTATCAGTTGATGTAGGCGTGCTTGATGTTTATAATCAGGAGAATGGTACTAATCTAAAACTTTTACCCGAGGAGTTTTATACTATTCCTGCCAGTATCTCATTTGGTGAAAAGGAAAAAACTACAACTTTTGGCATTACGCTATTCCCTAAAAAGATTTACGAAAAAGCAGGTTCGGTTGAAGAAGCTTCAACCTATGTAATTCCGGTAAAAGCAAGCACTCTTGAAAAAGAGGGGGTTGATTTTAATGAAAGCGAAAACATTTTGCTGCTTCATGTAAATATGTTGGCTTCTACAATTACTGTTGAGCCGCAAGATCCTATAAACCTTTATTTTGCAAAGGGAAGTGAAATTAAGGAGTCATTCAGTATTGAAGGAACACCAAACTTCGAAAGTGCAAACGGAGTTGCTGTTTCTGTTGTTGTCGACGATCAGGCAGAGTTACTGAGTTCTGGAGATTACACCCTGTTGCCGGAAACCAATTATTCATTTTCTGCCGGAATGGTAAACGACTATGGTTTTGTTGTGATTCCCGGAGAGATTAGTGCATTAGGACTTTCAGATTCGCTCACTTATTTATTGCCTTGCCTGCTTAATTCTACTAATCCCGATTATGTAATTGAGCAAGACCAACCAGTGTATTATGTGGTAAATATTTCTGATCTTAAAATATCAATCACAAATGGCAGTGAAACAGAACCAGTGCCGGTTTCTTCAAGTATTTCTGCATTAAGCGGAACAATAAATATAAAAGCTAATACACTGGCATCTACAGATCTTTCTATTAATTTTAATTATGATCCTTCGTTAATTACAGCATTCAATACCTTAAGTGGAGTAAACTATCAGACATTGCCTGACGGAGCTGTTAGTATTACCAACGGTAAAATAAGTAAAAATACAAAGTCGGCAGATATTCAGTATAGTATAGACCTTTCTGATTTGTCGCTTAGTACTACAGATCATTATCTGGTTCCTTTAGTTATTGCCCCTGACGATTTTGAAATGGGCTCGCTTGAAGGTTCTTCTGTAATTTATCTTGATGTAACCAAGACGTTGGTAGGAACTTATGATCTCGATATTATTAAAAATGAACGTGCTCGAAATATCGGGAATACGATATGGTTAGCTTCGGAATGTCAAAGAGCCGGGGATGGGAACTGGGATGCAGCAATTGCTCAGGCACAATACGGTTTTGCTGGCGACGGAGACTGGTACGCCGTGTTATTTTCGGTAACCGATGAAGATATGCCAGGCAAGGAAAACTGTAAGAAAATTGAAATTTTCACTTTCCTTGAATTAATAGAGAGTACCGGAGGTACTAATAATGTAACCCAGAACCAGTCGTATTTTAATACTGTAACCGGAGAGGTTTATATCGACTGTTTTGTTTACGAAAGCTGGTTTGAAACAAGCTATAAAGAAACCTATTCTTTTACTCTGCAATAACATCGAATGTAATGAGATACAACAAGAATAATTTTAAAAGAGAAAAAATGATTAATATATATAAACTAAAGCGAACAGTATTGCATAAAGCTTTTTATGTAGTTTTTATGTTGTGTTTGGTGCAATTTTCTTTCTTCCCTGCCAATGCCTTTGGAAATGGGCCTGTAAATGATGCTATACAAAATGATGTACAGGTGAAAGGTACGGTTACTGATGACGCAGGCTTAGCATTGATTGGTGCTAATATTGTTGAAAAGGGAACAACCAACGGAGTAGTAACTGATATTGATGGACGATTTTCATTAAATGTTTCTTCAGCCAATGCCGTTCTTGTATTTCGTTTTATAGGTTACAAAACGCAGGAAATTGAAGTTGGAAATAAAAGAGAGTTTAATGTAGTACTTTCAGAGAATATTACCGGTCTTGATGAAGTAGTGGTTGTTGGATACGGGCAACAAAAAAAGGCAACTATTACCGGTGCTGTTTCACAGGTTAGCGGAGATGAAATTAAAAAAGTGTCGGCTGCTAACCTAACCAATACATTGGCCGGAAAAACTGCAGGTGTTATTGCAAATGTTCGGTCGGGCGAGCCGGGCGAAGACAATGCTACTATATATATTAGGGGAAAAGGTACCACTGGTGACAATAGTCCGTTAATTATTGTTGATGGAATTGCAGATAGGGGCTTTTCTCGTTTGAATCCCGATGATATTGAGTCAATTTCGGTGCTAAAAGATGCATCGGCTGCAATTTACGGAGCGCGTGCTGCTAACGGAGTTATCCTGGTTACCACCAAACGCGGTAAAAAAGGTGATATCACTGTTAACTATACCGGAAACTACTCTTTGTCTCAGCCAACAAGAATTCCTGAAATGCTTAATTCGTTTCAGTATGCTACTTATGTAAATGAGTATGACCGCGGACACGGACTTTCAGAAACTTATTCACAAGATGCATTACAAAAACTTCAGGATGGTTCTGACCCGATAAATTATGCCAATACCGACTGGTGGTCGTCGGTTGCAAAAGACTGGGCAGGAAAAACCCAACATAGCGTATCAATAAGCGGAGGAACAGAGAAAGTGCAGTTTTATTCATCGGCCCAGTATATGTGGCAGGATGTAATTTATGAAAATAGTGCACAAGATTACAGTCAGTACCAGTTTACTACTAACATTGATGCTAAACTTTCTGAAAAAATCAGATTTAGTATGGATGTTCTTGGCCGCCAGGAATACAGGAAACGCGGAGTTTATGCAACCGACTATTTGTTTGGATTTTTTCTTTCTACCAACCCTATGTCGGCACCTTATTACGAAAACGGTTTGCCGCGTATAGGTTACGATGGAGTGACCAATAATGCTGCTGTTATGGTTACTGATCTGCCGGGAACAAGTCAGAAAAAATATAATATTATTAACCTGAAGCCGTTTTTGCATATCGATCTTGATATGCTTACAGAAGGCTTGTATGCCGAAGGATATGCAGCACTTGATTATTCGTTTAATAACGGACAGGACATTAATCATCCATATGATTTATACCAATATGATGCTGCAACAGATGAATATGTTAGTCAACGTTCGGCCACCGGTGCCATTTCTTTAAACTCATGGTCCGATAATTCTGACCGTAAAACGTTAAATGCACGTTTGGGATATATTAATTCGTTTGGAAAACATAAGGTTGACGCTTTTGTTGCTTACGAACAATTTAAATACAACTATAACAATGTTTCTGCATACCGCACCAATTATCTTTCAACGGCTATTATGCAAATATTTGCAGGTAGCGACGATCCTGAAGATTGGGGAACAGGAGGTTACGCAGGAGTAAGTGCTCGTCAGAACTATTTTGGGCGTGTAAATTACAGTTACAACGATAAATACCTTGCCGAAGTAACAATGCGTTACGATGGATCAATGAACTTCCCTCCGAACAAACGTTGGGGATTTTTCCCTGCATTTTCTGCCGGATGGGTAATGTCTGAGGAATCGTTTTTTGGCTCAGTAAAACCGGTTGTTAACTTTTTAAAATTGAAAGGTTCATGGGGAATGATGGGTAACGATAATATTACTGCATTCCAGTTTTTATCCCGCTATGGCTTTTCAAGTGGTGTAATGTTTGGCGAAAGTGTTCAAAAAGGTCTTTATGAGATGGTTACCGCAAATCCTGATATTACCTGGGAAACTGCAAAAACATCAAATATTGGGTTTGCGGCCCAATTCCTTGATGGTAAGTTTAGTCTCGACGTTGATTACTTTTCATCAAAACGAAGCGATATTTTACGTACCCGAAATGCTTCAATTCCTGATTATGCCGGCTTGGTTTTACCTGCCGAAAATATAGGTAAAGTAAAAAATAATGGTATTGAGTTGGTTGCCGGCTACCAGGGCAGCTACGAGGATTTCAAATGGAACCTTACCGGTAACTTTTCTTATGCCGAAAATGAAATGGTATATATAGATGAGGCCGAATCTACTCCGGCATGGCAACGTGCTACCGGCCACCCGATTGACGCCCTTGTTTTGTATGATGCATTGGGAATTTACCAAACACAGGAAGAAGTTGATAATTCGGTACATATTGATGGAGCGAAACCCGGAGACCTGAAGTATAGGGATACAAACGACGACGGTGAAATAACCTACGACGATGCTATTAGGGTAAACCAATCAGCTACTCCTAAAATTATGTATGGGCTTACTTTAAACGGTAGTTGGAAAGGGTTTGACGCAAACGTCTTTTTCCAGGGGCAGGCAAAAGCTAAAATCCTGGTTCAGCCAACCATGAATATGATGACTGATTTTTATGAAGGACGATGGATAGATACGAACTCGGCAGAAGAAAATGCAAGTGCCAGCTGGCCAAGGGCATTTATTAAACAAACATATGGCGACGATTTCAACGGACGCTCTTCTACCTGGTGGATGCGCGATGCAGGTTTCCTTCGCCTAAAATCTGTTGAGTTAGGGTATACGCTTCCAAAATCGTTATTAGCAAAAGCAGGAATTGAGAGGTTAAGGATTTATGTAAACGGGAATAACCTTTTTACAGTTGATAAAATCAAAATTTTTGACCCGGAGTTAACTAACGGTATTACTTCATATCCTATTCAGCGGATGATTACAACAGGGATAAACCTTTCGTTCTAAGCTGAGAGGTTAAAAAATTCATTCAGATGATAAAAACAAACAATAAGAAAATGAAAAAATATATCATATACGGACTTGTGTTTCTCGTATCTCTTAATATAATTTCTTGTAGCGACGAGATTTTAGATGTCGATCCGGTGGATTCATTTACCGATGCTGCGGTATGGGGCGATCTGTCGCTGGCAGAAGCCTACCTGAATACATCGTATTCTCAGATTAAAGCCGAGGCGGAAAAAGGATCCAGGTTTGCGAGCCTTTCGTACGAACTTTATCAGATGCATACATATGGTACCGAAAATGTTCGACAGGGCTATCTTTCTCCCGATAATTCCAGTTTTGGATGGGAGGATGACATGTGGAATCCATGGAATTATTTTTATGGTTGCATTAAAGACGTGAATTTGTTTCTTGAAAAAATAGATGATGTACCAACAGTAAATGCAGGAGATGATGAGTGGAAAGACGCTTTAATTGGCCAAGGCCATTTTTTGCGTGCATATTTCTATTTTCAATTGTATAGTCTTTATGGAAGAGTTCCCATTGTAAGTAAAGTTTATCCGCTGGAAACTGAAGAATTCACTGAAGAACGTGCATCGTTGGTGGAGGTAGCAGATTTTATTGCTGCTGATTGTGATACGGCAGCTGCACTTTTGCCGCTTACCTATGAGAGTGCTGATAATTTCGGACGAGCCACAAAAGGAGCGGCACTCACCTTAAAAGGGCGTACATTAATGTTTGCTGCCAGCCCATTGTACGACGAAAATTACCCCGATCAGGCAAAATGGCAAAAAGCAGCCGCAGCTAACAAAGCTGTAATTGATTTAAATGTTTATTCGCTGCAACAAGTTGCTAACTCAGACGAATACGCCGCTTTATTTTTAGATGCACAAAATCCGGAAATTATTTTTGAAAAGCTATATGACTCTAAATATGTTGTTGGCAGTAATAATGTTTTTCTGCATCAAGCACCTTGCGGAACTGGTAATGGTTTCGAAGGATGGGGAACACTGCAGCCATCGCATAACCTGGTTTCTAAATTTCAGATGATTGATGGATCAGAATATATTCCCGGATCTGAAACTGAGTATCCGTGGTCTGATCGCGATATACGTTTACATGCCGATATTTTCCTTGACGGAGATATGTGGGGTTACGGAGATAACAATCGTGAAGTAGAATTTTTTGTTGCCGGAGAGTCGGGTGTAGAGCAAGGAAAAGACAGTCGTGAAGGGCCGTCATGGTGGAATGCGACCCAAACCGGGTACGGATTGAAAAAATTTCTCGATCCTGATTTTGATAGTTATGGAACCGATGCCAATACAACACCATGGATTTATATGCGACTTTCAGAAGTATATTTAAATTACGCTGAGTGTTTAATCGAACTGGGAGATAATTCTACAGCACTAACATACATTAACCTTGTTCGCGAGCGTGCATTAATGCCGGCAGCAACTGGTAATGATATTCGTGCCGAATACGAATACGAACGACAGATTGAACTTTTGTTTGAAGGTCAAAGGTGGTTTGATATTCGTAGATGGGAAAAAGCTGAAGATATTTATAAAGAACCACTCTTGGGTATTGATATTAAGAAGTTCAGTGACGGAAGCAAAACATATACCGTAAAACCGGAACCTATAGAAACCCGGAGTTTTAATGCTCCGAAAAATTATTGGATGCCTGTTCCGCGAAGTGAACTGCGAAAAGCACCAAATCTGGATGCTGCTCCTTATGAATAAATTATGAGTAGGAATTTGGAGAAGGCAATTATGTCTTTTCCAAATTCTTCAAATTAAAAACTCAACAATGATTAAACATAATATATTGCTCTCTTTTTTAGTACTGATGTCAGTTTTGTTGCTGAATAGTTGCGGCGACTCTGGAGATTCTCCTGTTGATCCGATAAATCCTGATAAACCCGAGGAGCCCGAAGTTCCGGAGCAGAATCCAAAAGATACCTACTATCCTGAAAATATATGGAATGTTCAGCAGGGAAACGATTACCAGAACAGTGCAAGCCAGTTTAATGTTTACAGAATGAAGGAAACTCAGAACCTGGTTGCATTTTGGGAAGCTGGTTTTGGCGATTCTCCTTCAACCGTTACCGATTCTAAGTATCGCTTTCAACTAGATGACCTTATGGAAGAAAGTGAAAAAATGTACGAGTTTTACCGCGATACGTTGAAATTCGTGGAAAAAGGTAGTTCTCTTACCGACAAATACCGGATGAATTTTTATGTGTACTACAGCGATGAGGGAACTGTTTATGGAGGCGGAGCTGACAATAAAATTGGAGCAATGTGGCTTACCCCCGGTAGGATACAAACCAAACCCTATGGAGCAATGGCGCATGAAATGGGACACGCTTTTCAATATATGGTAGCCTGCGATGGACATTGGGGATACAGCAGTGCACCTGCAGGAAGTAATATCCAATCGATTTTTGAAATGACCTCTCAGTATATGCTATTTCAGTATTATCCAACGTGGATGCAGTTTGAATCGTATCACGTTGATAATTATTTGCTGAATACACATAAAACTTTTCTTCATGAAGATATTATGTACGACAATCCTTTTGTATTGGAATACTGGTCTGATAAGCATGGACGAGATTTTGTTGGTAAATTATGGAACGAGGCAATGGAGGGAGAGGACCCGGTAATGACCTATAAAAGAATTACGGGAATCGACCAGGCTACTTTCAACAATGAAATGGCAGATGCAGCAATGAAATTTATAACCTGGGATATGGATCGTATTCGTGAACATGCCAACGGTTTTGCGAATAAATACACTACGAACTTAGATTTGATAGGAAACGGATGGTATCGAATTGCCAGCAGCAAGTGTCCTCAGAATTATGGTTTCAATGCTATCAGGCTGAAGGTGCCTGCCACTGGAAAAGAAGTTACGCTTAACTTTCGTGGTTTAGCCGGAGCGGAAGGATACCATGCTGTTAATGTTGATAAGGCAGGATGGAGGTATGCTTTCTTAGCAGAAAAATCAAACGGAGAAAAAGTGTACGGAGATATATATTCTGATGCAACAGGAGAGGTTACATTTTCGGTTCCTGATAATACAACTTATTTGTGGCTGGTTGTATCCGGAGCTCCTGAAGAACATTGGGAACATATTTGCGACAATGATTCGAGCAATGACGAACAATGGCCTTACGAAATAAAATTAAGTAATACCGAGCTTTATTAGAAAGCACAGTAATTGTGTTTAAATAAGGTGTTTTTTTTTTTGATAGAAGTAGTTATATCCCCCGTTGAAAAGCAGGGGGATATACATCCTTAATTTTCATACGGTATAACGTTTACTTGTATTGAACTATTAAATGCTACAGTTTTGAATAATATAAACAATGTAAGTTATTATGACTCTATAGAGACTCCCAACTACTCATTAACACAATAAAATTACACGAATGAAATCAATATCAACTTTTCGAATTTATGCATTGGCATTTTTACTCCTCTCTTTTTATTTGGCAGAAGCAAAACCCCCTTTATTATTGAAAGACATTTCTGTTGCTGGCAAAAAAAAGGAGTTATACCTTCCTAAAGAAATCGACCGTGTTCCGATAGGGAATGATTTTAATGATCCGGAAAGCCAGTTTAGTTATAAGCACATGATGGAATCGGAAAACGTAGCTATTTTTTGGGATAAGATTTATGGTGATGACCCAATGAAAAATACGGATGAAGAGAAACGTTTTGATGTGAAAAAATTATCGAGCGAAGTTGAGCGTTTCTACCAGTATTATCGCGACACGCTGAAGATGGTTGAGAAAGGTAATTCGCTTACCGATAAATATAAAATGATCGTGATTGTTTTTTCCGATGATAAAGACCGTACTGCTTATGGTGGTGGGCTCGAAGATAAAATAGGAGCGCTGTGGACCCCATGTCAACGGATAAATAAAATGCCATTCGGAACATTGGCTCACGAACTCGGACATTCGTTTCAATACATGTCGAGTATTGATGCCGGAACCGGCCCTATGGGAGGAATAATGGAAATGTCGGCACAATACATGCTATGGCAGGTTTACCCCGAATGGATGACCTTTGAAAATTACCACCTGGTTGATTTTATGAAACAGACTCATTATGCTTTTCTGCATTCGGCAAACATGTATCATTCTCCTTATGTGCTTGAATATTGGTCAGAAAAGCGAGGTAAGGATTTTTTCGGAAAATTGTCTCGTTCAACTCAAAAAGGCGAAGACGTTGTAACTACATACAAACGAATAACTAATTTGAATCAACAACAGTTTAACGATGAGATGTTCGATGCATCAAGGCACTTCATTACCTGGGATCTGAAACGGGTAGAAAAAGTCGCTCATCGCTATGCCAATCAACATTATACTATTCTTAATGATGCAGGTAAAGGATGGTACCGTATCGATTCAACAAAGTGTCCTCAAAACTACGGGTATAACGGGATTAAGTTAAATGTCCCGGCTTCAGGAACGAAAGTTCATTTGGAGTTTGAAGGTATTGCCGGAGCTGACGGGTATGCCGCAGTAAAATTAGACAAAGCGGGTTGGCGATATGGTTTTGTGGCATCATTGAAAGACGGAAGCCGGGTTTATGGAAATATAAATCGGAGAGCAAAGGGAAAAGTAAATTTTGTTGTTCCTGAAAACACAGAATATTTATGGCTGGTAGTAAGTGGAGCACCAACAGAACACTGGCCAATAGTTATGCGCTGGGGACCTCCATCAGACGATGATCCTAAAGAAGAACAATGGCCGTACCGAATAAAGCTTGACGGTACAACAATTGATAACTCGTTTATAAAATAATGGTGACATCAATTTCGTTTTAATAACACTTTTACCTTTTGAGGCTGACTTAGTGTAGAATTTTATTCTTCAGATTTTGTTAATTAACATCCGATATATTGTGGTTAATAATGATGAATTAGGCTGGGAGTTTGCAGCCGAGTTCCGACGCAGAACAGATATGATCCGTTTTGGTGTTTATCAAACCAAAAGCTGGTACAACCACACGCCACAAGGCGAGCATACGATTTTATTCCCAATTGGTGAATCAGAATTAAATACCAATCCAAACCTGGTGCAGAACCCGGGTTATTAATTTCACATCGTTTTTAGTTTAATTTGGTATTTAGGGTCGGTTAAAAGCATTTCGCTTTTGATCGGCCCTTTTACGTTATGAATGGTTGTTATCGGCTTGTTTTTCTTTTGAAACAAGTTAATTTGCATAAATTTTAAAGTTTTCAGAACATTTGTGCTAGTTGGTGTGTGTTCTGAAATTACTTTTGTATGGTGCTAAAAGTGTGAGTGTGAAAATGAAAAGCCGGTTAAAAATAGCTCTTATTTGTATTTCCCTGTTTCTTGCTTTTTTTGCTAATGCAAACGGCGGGAAACTAACCTTTACACACTACACCAACGAAGACGGTTTACCATCATCATATATTAAAAATATTTGTCAGGATCAGTTTGGTTTTATCTGGGCCGCAACACGAAGTTCGGTGTGCCGGTTTGATGGGAAATATTTTAAAACTTTTCAGGCGGTTAACGAAGATGGAACCAGCTTTGATATCTGGAGTAAATGGAACCATTTTCATACTGCCGACTCTACTTTGCTGGTGCAGAGTACTGATGATATCTTTTATTCATTCAATTTCAGAAAAGAGGTTTTTGAACCTTACGAACCAATAAATAAATTGGGACGAATTATTGAATTACGCGAATCGAAAAACGGATATTGGGTTATTCAGCAAGAAGGAATTCGTTTTTTTGATACCAAAACAAAGCAGACAAAAAGTTTTGCTGAGTATGTAAGTTTTGCCACGTTGCCCGAAAACACACGCGTAATAAATGTACTTGAAAAAGCAGGCCGCTTAATGGCAATAAGCGATAACGGAATGTTGCTTATTTTTGATTTGCAGCGCCAACAACAACGGCATTTTAGTTTACCCGACGGATTTATTACCAACGGTATTTCTCATTTTTATATCGACAATAACAATTTTGTGTGGGTTGGTAACTATGCCGACGGTTTATACCAAATAAATCTTACCAACGGGCAATCGCAGAAATTCTCTGTTAATGAAAAAGGGAACCGGCATTTGTTGCACAACCTGGTGCACACAATTAGCGAAGACCAACAAGGGCGCGTTTGGATAGGTACCGAAGATGGTTTATGTGTGTGGTCGCCTTACACCGAAACTTTCGATTATTATCAGCACGATATTAGAAATCCGGAAGGAATAAATACAAATCCGATTTATGATATTTTTTGCGACCGCGATGGAAATATGTGGTTGGGAACTTATTTCGGCGGTATAAACTTTTGGAGTAATACACCAGATTTTTTCCAGGTTTGGCAGGCAGGTACCGGCGAACAACATTTAAGCGGGAGTGCAGTGAGTTGCATTACCGAAGATGAAAACGGTAGCATTTGGGTGGGCATGGAAGACATGGGCATAAACCAGATTGACATTGAGGAAGGTCGGATTGTTAGAGAAATTAATGAAAGCAATGGCCTGTCGTTTAATAACGTGCACGATTTGCTTTTTGAAACACCTAGTCGTTTGTGGGTAGCGACCTATACCGGCGGGGTTAATATTATCAACTTAAATACCAATAAGTTTGAATATATAAGGATGGAAAACCATCCGCAATTGCCGTCAAATGATGTATATAGTTTGATACATTCCGGCGATTCTGTATTTATTTCCACCTCGGCAGGAGTTGCTGTGTGGAATACCATAACAAAAAAACTGTCGCATTTTCAGCCCGAAACCTTCAATGGAGTGCAAGTTGAATTTATGTACGATAGCAAAGACCGCATTTGGTTTTCATCCATTATCGGGGTGTTCTATTTTGATAAAAAGGAACAAGAATTCAATCAGCTGCCGGGTTTATCAATTTTAAAGAACATCAACTTTGTTAAAACCGATTCGAAAAACCGCGTGTGGATTGGCGATTGCCTGCATGGTTTATATGGTTACGATCTTAAAACTGATTCGATTTCCCGCTACAACGAATCAACCGGTTTCCCGTTTTCGTGGATTTTTAGTTTGGAAGAAGGAAACGATGGTTATTTATGGGTTAGTGGCGACAAGGGAATGGTAAAATTTAAACCCGAAACTGACGAAATAATATGGTATAATCGCGAATCGGGATTGCCGTTTGAGCAGTTTAATTACAGGGCATCGTATAAAAGCCACACCGGAGAAATTTATTTTGGTGCTAACCGCGGAATGATTTCGTTTAACGAAAAGGATAAACCGGAGGTAGAGAAAGAACTTGATGTTGTTTTCAGAGGGCTGCAGTTGTTTAATCAGTCAGTGGTGCCGGGCGAAGGACAGGCACTTAAACAAGCTTTAAATTTACATCCCGAGATTCATTTAAAATACAAACAAAATGTGTTTACAATTGAGTATACAGGCTTACATTTCGAAAACAAAGGTAACTGCCAGTATGCTTATTATCTCGAGAATTTCGAGAACTCGTGGAACTACGTTGGTAACCGCGATTTTGCTACTTACACCAACCTGGGGCCGGGCGAATATTTCTTTCATGTAAAAGCTTCAACCGATAATACCGAATGGGGAAGCAAAGCCAATACCTTAAAAATTATTATCGAACCTCCTTTCTGGTTGTCAAACTGGGGATTCTTTATTTATTTTCTGCTTTTTGTTCTGTTGTTGGTGGCATTTTATGTGGTTGCAACACGTATTCAAAAATCGAAAGCATTGGCCGAAATGGAGCGCCGCGAACGGGAGTACCATACTGAACTTAATAATTTTAAGTTGGAATTTTTTACGAATGTTTCACACGAGTTGCGCACTCCGTTAACATTAATTGTTGGGCCCTTAACCCGCATCTTTGAAGATGAAAAACTAACTCCGGCACTCAATAAGAAAATGAAAGGCATTATGAATAATGCACATCGTTTGCTTACGCTGATTAACCAGCTGCTGGAGTTCCGGAAAATTGAAAACGGAAAAGAAAAACTACAGGTTAGTCACCAAAATATTACAACCCTGCTGAAAGACATTGAAGAAGCATTTGTTGAGTCGGCCGAGTCAAAATCAATTGCCTTTAATTTCGAGATGATCAATTTAGATTCCAGTATTTGGGTTGATTGTAAGAAACTGGAGAATATTCTTATTAATTTGATTTCGAATGCATTAAAGTTTACCAAAGAAGGTGGCGAGGTAGATGTTAAAATAGAAATGCGACCTGATGATGCCAGGTTTAAAATGTTGAAAGTTACGGTTGCCGACAACGGCATCGGAATCGATCCATCGAAATTGAAAAGGATTTTTGATCGTTTTTACCACGTCGACGGAATGCCCGATTCGCAAATTGCCGGCTCGGGAATTGGTCTGGCTTTGGTAAACAGTTTGGTAAAGCTGCATAAAGGAACCATTGATGTGCGTAGCGCAGTAGGAAAGGGTGCAGTGTTTGTTGTGCAGCTTCCGGTTTCGCGAAAAGCATACAGCGATAACGAAATACTAATTGGCACCGAGCAATACATACCACATGTTACGCTGGCCGACGACCTAAAACCCATGCCTGTTTTACGCGATGAGGTAGAACGGTTGAGCACGCACCCAACTATATTGGTGATTGATGATAACCGCGAGCTGCTGGAATTTATTTCAGAAACGCTTATTAATGACTATAAGGTTATAACGGCAATTGATGGTACCAAAGGCATGGAAAAAGTGGAAGAGGGACTTCCTGATTTAATTATCAGTGACGTAATGATGCCTGGTATTGATGGTTTTGAATTGACACGTAAACTGAAAACCGATATTCGAACGTCGCATATTCCGGTTATTTTGCTTACTGCCAAAAGTGGCGAAGAGAATGAATACGAGGGCTTGCAAACGGGTGCCGACTACTACATTGAAAAGCCATTCTTGCCACATATTTTGATTAAACTGATTGAAAATGTGCTGAATACGCGTAAACGCCTGATCGAGCGTTTTAAATCGGATGTGCAAATGTTGCCTACCGAGGTAGCAAGCTCGGAGTCGGATAAAGAGTTTATTGAAAAGATAAGCAAGTTGATACGAGAGAATATCGATCGTCCAAATCTCGATGTTTCCTACCTGGTAAACGAAATGGGAATCAGTCGTTCGCTGCTTCATGTGAAGCTAAAAAAACTCACCGATTGTTCGGCCACCGAGTTTATCCGCTCAATCCGTTTGCGCGAGGCAGTTAAGTTAATCGCCAGCGGTACCTGTAATATTTCTGAAGCGGCATACAAAACCGGCTTCTCCAGTCCGGCTTATTTTAGCCGTCGTTTTAAAGAATATTTTGGCGTTACTCCAAAAGCTTATTTCGACAAGTAAAAGTTGCAACAGGATAGAAATAGTTGTGGATTGTTTGCTGCAACCGTGCAACATGCCCGAAATTTTTCTGGCAGCCTTCCCGCAGCTGTGCAGCAGGCAAGAAATAATAATTAGACCCCTCCTGCAACTCTGCAACAAGCAAAAAATAATTATGGGAGGCTTCCTGCAGCTGTGTAACAAGCCGGAAATATTATTGGAAACCTTCCTGCAGCTGTGCAACAAGCAAAAAATATTATTTGGACCCCTCCTGCAGTTCTGCAACAGGCAAAAAATATTATTTAAACCCCTCCTGCAGCTGTGTAACAAGCAAAAATAATTCTGGGAGGCCTCCTGCAGCTCTGCAACAAGCAAGAAATATTATTTAGACCCCTCCTGCAACTGTGATACAGTTAAAAAATATCGTGAGACCCATGTCGCAGTTGTGCAGCAGAGGAAATATTTTAGTGAGACCCCCAATGCAATGCTGCAACACTGGACTAAAACTTGTGGCTCGTGTGTTGAAGTGTTGTATATATGCTACTCCATACGCATTTTAACAGATTCGGTACGTCGGCACTTTTTTAACAACATTGGGGCAAGCCTCTTCTCAAATGTTTATATCAATTATTATTTTCTTCTCATGTAGGTGTTTTAAATGTCTCTAAACTAGTTGGTTGTTATTGTCTTTTACATTTGTGCTAGTTTCCTGAACATCTGTTATCGTACGATTTTGTGGTTTTCCTTTTCTTGGTAGAACTAAATTAAACAAGAAGTGTGTAAACAATTCTAAAAGTAATAACTGTAAAAAATCAAACTTAAATTTTCAGCCTATGACAAAAACTTAATCAACAATGTCTGACTATTACTGAGAATCGTAAATACAATCAACAACGATTTGCAGTATCCTTTAAAACAAAAAACTCGAAATAGAAAAAGAAATAAATTCAAATAGGAAGTTGCCGGTCGCTTTTCTGAACCTGGATCGGCAACAGTAATTACTAAATTAAAAACGATGTGAGATGAAATCTATTCAATCAAGAAAAACACGAATGTTCTGCTATGTCTTGTTTCTCCTGATCTTTCCATTCACAGTATTTGGTCAATCCAGCAGGATTTCCGGAACTGTTTATGATGCGGACGGAGTAACTTTACCCGGTGTAACAGTAATGGTAGTTGGTACAACAAATGGTACTACTACCGATATTGATGGTAAATACACCATCAATGCAAATGCTGAAGACGTATTACAATTCTCGTACATTGGATTTAAAACTCAGGAAATCCAATTATCGGGAAAAACAACTGTTGATGTAACAATGGCGGTTGAAACCATTGGTATTGATGAAGTTGTTGCCATTGGTTACGGTACCCAACGTAAAGGTGAAGTAACCAGTGCTATTGCCAGTGTAAAATCGGAAGATTTTACGGTGGGTAAAATTGGCGATGCTGCCGAACTGGTAAAAGGTAAAATTGCCGGTTTAAGTATTACCAAAACATCTGGTGACCCGAATGCCACATCAAGTATTATGCTACGTGGTATTACTACAATTATGGGTAGTGTTGAGCCACTTGTTCTTGTTGACGGAATTGAAGGTTCGTTAACAACAGTAGCTCCTGAAAACATTGAGTCGATCGATGTATTGAAAGATGCTTCGGCGGCGGCAATTTATGGTACAAGGGGTGCAAACGGTGTAATCCTTATTTCAACCAAGTCAGGTAAACGCGGATCGTACTCAAGTGCAACTTATTCAAGTTATGCATCCATTTCTGATTGGTATAAAACTGCCGATTTTATGGATACGCACGATGTAATTTATGGCCGTACCAATTTTCCTTACGATGGTTACGATACTGATTGGTTAAAAGCCATAACACGTAAAGGTGGTTACACTCAAAACCACTCATTAAGTTTCGAAGGCGGATCTGACAAATCATCCTACTCGGCAAACGTTACCTATTCAGATGAAGAAGGTATCATGCGTAAGAGTGACAGTGAAGATCTGAAAGCACAACTTGATTTTAGCCAGTATGCGCTAAACGATATTGTGAAACTGAATTTGAATGTATTGTATTCTACACATAACAATACGAACAATAACAATGCTTACGCTTACCGTCAGGCATTAATTCACAACCCATCGTCGCCGGTATATCACGAAGATGGTGCGTACTACGAAGAGTTTAACCGCTTTCAGTATTACAACCCGGTTGAAATACAAAATGAGCGAATTGGTGATTATCGTCGTAAATATGCCCGCGTGGTTGGAAACATTACCGTTGAGCCAATTAAAAACTGGCAAACCAACCTGATGTTATCACGTGGTGAAACTTCTACAACAGGTCAAGACTATTATACCAGTAAGTTTTATTCGCAAAGTACAGTTGATCCGGAAGATCAATACAGAACAATACCACGCGTAAGAGGTGGTGCCGGAAAATCTTCGAGCAACACGAAAAGTGAAAACCTGGAGTTGACTTCAAAATATAATTTTGAAATTGAAAAAAGCCGTGTAACTGCTTTGCTTGGTTATAGTTACCTGTACAATGTATACGATAGTTTTAATGCAGGAAACTCTGAATTCCCTTCAGAATCATACCTGTACAACAACCTGGGACAAGGTTTGTACCTTACTGATGAAGACCATACAGCAAGTATGGGATCGTACAAAGACGATAATAAACTGATCGGTTTCTTTGGACGTGCAAGTTACAGCTACGACAACCGTTTTAACCTTATTGCAAGTGTTCGTCGCGAAGGTTCTTCTAAATTTGGTGAAAACCACAAATGGGGTACTTTCCCATCAGCATCGGTTGGTTGGACTATTAGCAACGAATCGTTTATGCAGACCGCAACCTGGCTCGATAATTTAAAACTGCGTGCCGGTTATGGTGTAACAGGTGTTATTCCGGGAGCTAATTATATGTCGTTAACTACATACGACTACGATGCTTATGGAAAACACTACAGTCAGGATGGCGAATGGACACCATCGTTAAAGGTGGCTCAAAACCCAAACCCTGATTTGAAATGGGAAACCACCAGCGAGGTGAACATTGGTGTTGACTGGACTATGTTCGATTCAAGATTACATGGTTCTGTTGATGTTTATAAGAAAAAAACAAAAGACCTTTTATACGACTACGCGGTTCCTGTTCCACCAAATATGTATGGATGGACAACTGCTAACGTTGGAGAAATGGAAAACAAAGGTATCGAGTTCATGGTTTCAGGTACGCTGGTTAAAAAGGGTGACTTCGAATGGAACTCAACTTTAACACTGTCGCACAATGCCAACAAATTGTTGAGCCTGTCGAACGATTTATACGAAACTGACAACTTTATGGAAGTTGGTGGTGTTAGCGATCCTATTTCGGTAGCTACTCACGCCATGGAAATTGGTGAGCCTCTGGGAGATTTCTGGGGATTGCGTTCAGTAGGTGTTAGCAAAGACGGATTTGTTTTGGTTGAAGTTTTTGATGAAGCAACCGAAACATGGTCGGTTAAAGAATTCGATACAAGTTACAACTTAGAGTCAAACCGTCAGCGTTTAGGAAACGGACTGCCAAGTGTATATGCCGGATGGAGCAACACTTTCCGTTACAAAAACTTCGATTTGAGTGCGATGATCACAGGTCAGTTCGGTTACCAGATCTTGAACGTTCAACGTAGTTTCTACGAAAACAATTCAATTGCATACAACCGTTTGAAAACGGCTGCCGACTTGCATCCTGCAATTACTCCTGATGGAGCTCCTGTAATTGATGAAGCTACAGGTGAACAATTGATGGTGAAACTGTCAGGTTCAATGCCTCAGGGAGTTTGGAGCGACCATATTGAAGATGGCGACTTTATTAAACTGAGCAACGTAACTTTAGGTTATACACTGCCAATCACAGGTAATTTTGAAAAATACATCAAAAATCTGCGTTTGTATGTTAGTGGTCAGAACTTGTTCTGTATTACCGGTTACTCAGGTTTAGATCCTGAAGTATCAACTTACTTCCTGGCACCTGGTATCGATGACCGTGATAAGTATCCAACTGTTCGTTCATACACTTTTGGACTTTCTGTTAACTTTTAAAAATTGAGAATTATGAAATTCATAAAGAACTCTATATTAAGTTTTTCCGTAGCAATTTTATTGCTTATGGGATCTTGTACCGACCTGGACGAAACAGTGTATTCCGGGTTGACCGATGAAACCATCGATGTAAATGACCCGGAAGTAGTTGGGTATATGATGGGTGAAGCTTTAGCTCAATTCCGCTTCCTGTATTGGGGATGGAACGGTTACTTCGATGTAATGGCAGAATGTAGCGATATTTACATGACTCCGAAAAGAATTGGTATTGGATGGGGAGACCTTTACATTCCAATGCACAAACACTCCTGGAATTCCACACAAGGCCATATTGATGGTCTTTGGAACACAGCATATGTAGGAATTGGTTATGCCAACAAAACACTCGATGTATTGCCGGAAACAGGTCCGGAACAAGCACAAATGCGTTTTATCCGTGCATTAAACTATTACGTTTTGCTTGATGCATTCCGTAATGTACCACTGGAAACAACTCAGGACACTGAACCTGGATACCTTCCGGAACAAGCAGATGCACAAGAAATTTTTGATTTCTGTGTAAGCGAATTGAATGCTATTAAAGACGATCTTGGAACTGAAAAAGTATTTGGTTATGCGAACCGTTTTGCAGCCGATATGGCACTGGCAAAATTGTACCTGAACTACAATGCTTATTTCGGAACAAACGACGATTCGTATTACGCATTGGCATTAGCCGAGGTTAACGATGTAATTGAAAACGGTGGTTATTCACTGGCTCCAAATTACCTTGATAACTTTAAAGTAGATATCGACGGATCGCCGGAAGTAATTTTCGCTATTCCGTTAGATCATACAAATGCATCGCACAACTATTTGGTAAATAAATGTTTGGTAGGTGCCGGTGCTGCAGCCTACGGTTACAATGGTTCGCCATGGAACGGTAGCTGTGCTGTACCTCAGTTTATCGATACTTACGACGAAGGTGACATGCGTTTAGGTTATACCTGGGCAGGTGGTGTACAACATTTTGCTACCGAAGATGCTGATGGTAATACTATTCCTCAATCAGGCGATCCTATTCCTTTTGGTACTGACGACTGGGCTGGTGAAGGTGTATTAAATTACTCAAGAAACGTTCACTCAATCGATAATCCAGGTGCATACCAGCAAGAAGGTTACCGTTTTGTAAAAAGCGAAATCGAAGCTGGCGACTATGGTACTTACGGAAACGACGTTGCTTTCTTCCGTTTGGCCGATGCTATGTTTATTAAGGCCGAGTGTTTACTTCGTTTAGGACAGGATGAGCAAACTGCTGCCGACCTTATTACCGAGGTTCGTAGCCGTTCGTTCGAAACTGCACAGGGAGCTGTTCGTTCGGTTGCCGACCTAAAAGGTGGAAGTGTATACGACTACGGACACCGCGAATACACCAGCGAAGGATTTGCTAACTACGATCCTGCATCATACATCGTAACCATCGAAGGTGGTGATGATATTGAGCTAGGTGGTTTATTAGATGATCTGGCATGGGAATTTGCCGGTGAACATCATCGTCGTCAAGACCTTATTCGTTTTAAAATGAGCGACGGAAGAAATGTATTTAACGGAAAATCATGGTTCTGTAAAGATGCCACAACTGAGACACATTGGGATTATTTCCCAATTCCGAAAGCAGCCTTGGATGCTAACATTTCACTTGTTCAAAACGACGGTTATCAGGGTGGAGCAAATTAATTGGAGTAATACACTACTGAAAATTAAAAATTTAAACAAATGAAAAAGATACATATATTACTAATTCTGGCGCTGGTTATCACGGCAGGATTATTCAGTTGCGACGACAACGAAGACTTTAGCAGTATGCACGTCCTTACGGATGACGAGATTGCTGAAATAGCCCGCCAGGATTCGATTGCAGAGGCTCAGAAAAACATGATTAATGCGGATCTGATTCTTGAATATTCAATGAATATGACCATTAGTGGAACATCTTATGATGGTGGTACTGTAGAAATTGAATTGGATAAAATTGCGGAAGCATTTGGCATTACCGAGGAAGAATTACTTGCAGGCATTGGTGGCGAAAGCGGAGCTCCTGAAGTTAAAGGTTTTGCGATTGACGGATCTACTCATAACGATGTTGCCAGTGCAAAAAACACCAACGCCCCTTGGGGACACTGGTGGGATGCTGAAGGTGATGTTGTTGATTATGGTGACAACGCCATGGTTTTTGCTGAATTCTATCCTGAAAATGCCTATTTCAATGTTGGGCAATTTCCAGGTCACCTTGTTGATGGCCAGCAGATTAAATTTATCGAGGGACTGAAATACAACGAAGTTCGTGTAGCTGTTGTAATAACAGTTAACGCTGCCGCAGCAGGTGCTGTTGTTGCCGATGTTGTAAGCGAGCAGGATATCACTGTTGATGTAACTCCAAAAAGTGTTTACGATGCGGAGGCTGTTGCTTTTGATTTAGATGCAGTATTAAACGACCTGGGTATTTCATCAATGGATGAAGTTGCATTTGTAGGTGTTAACGCAGACGGTTCATACGCACAGGAAGCTGAAACCGGAAATGGTTTCTGGTACAATGCTGATGGTTTTGTAACTACTTACGCAACCGGTGATCAGACTGTATACACAAATTACGGAGATTTTGAAGCTAACCAGATCAGTCTTGGTCAGATGCCAGATGTTGTAACTGAAGGTATGAACTTTACCATCAAGTACGGTTTCATGGTAAATAACAAAATTGTGATGTTGAACATTACAGTAAATGCTATCGGTTATGTCGATCCGGAAACTGCCCCTGTAGGCGATCCTGTAAATGCTACTATCGATGCTCTACTGAGCAAAGAATACACTGATGATTATGCAAGTGTAACTTTCGACGTACAGGAAACATTGCGTCAGGCATTTAAAATGACTACTTACCAGATTCACCTGGCTTTGGCTTCTGGTGATATGAAAGTATACCAGGGTGAGATCACTGACTCGGTATCTTATACTGCTGATGCACCGGGATACTGGTTAGGTGCTGATGGTTCTGCCGTTCCTTATGCCGAAGGTATTGTTTGGACAAGTTTAGGACACAGCGAAACTGCACTGTACCTGTATGGTGGTAACCACCCTGCAAACGCAGTAGCCGGAGATGAAGTTACAACTACTTACATTGTTGAGTACATGGGTACTACTGTAACAATCAATTTAACTTTCAGTATTTTGGCTGATAGCTATGTTGATCCGGAAACAGCTCCTGCAGGAGATCCTGAAGATTTAACAGCTGAGATCACATTAAACAAACCATACAGCGACGATTATGTACCGGTTAGTTCTGATGTAAAAGAAACATTACGTCAGGCATTTAAAATGACTACATACCAGATTCATAAAGCAATGCAAGACGGTACCTTGAAACTGTATCAGGGAGAAGTTACTGAAGCTGATCCTGCATACACGGCTACCGGTATCGGCTACTGGCTGAATGCTGATGGAACAGCAGTAGGCTATGCAGAGGGAGTTGTTTACTGTACTTTGGAACACAACGAAACAGAGCTGTTCATTAGTGCAGGTAACCACCCTGAGAATGCCGCTGCGGGAGATGTGGTTACAACAACCTATATTGCTACCTGCAATGGTGGTTCGGTAACTTTTGATATTACATATACTGTAGAATAGATTAATATTTATAATGATTTTTAAATCAATATTTAAAGCGCATAAGTCGGAGAAATCCGGCTTATGCTCCTTTACATTCCTGTTTATTTTTTTATTCGTTTTTGCTGCCTGCGGAAACGATAGTGTAACTCCTGAGCCCGATCCGGAGCCTGATCCCGACCCGGTTGATACAACCACTACAACACCTCCGGTTGATACTGTTGTAGTACTTAGCGAATCAGACGTTGTGGATTATGAGAAATTTTATAAGCCCGGAGAGTTTGTTAGCATGGATTTTTGCGCGGCGACAGCAGATGGTCGTTCGTACGCAGCAAACAATCGGAGCATTTTATCGTGTTCTGGGAACCTCAATTTGGTGAAGATCCAAATGCTGCCAGTGTACCTGAAGCACTGCGCGTAGATATTGATGACCTGCTGGTAAAAGCAGAATCATTTTTCGATGTTAACGTTAACACATTGGGGTTTGCCGAACTTGGGGCTGGAAAATCAAATCTTGATAATTACAAAATGGAAATCTACTTGTTGTATCAAACCGAGTGGTTGGCGACGGGTAGTGGTTATGATGATATGATTGGGGCACTTTGGGTAAATCCGAGTACCTGTAAGCCTGTAGGTTCTACAATTGCACACGAAATTGGACACAGTTTCCAGTACCAGGTGTATGCAGACTTACTGGCCTATGGCGGAATTCCAAACGACTTTAACCGCGGCTTCCGATATGGTTTTGGTGGTAACGGCGGAAACGGTTTTTGGGAACAATGTGCTCAGTGGCAGTCGTTTCAATCTTACCCGGTTGAAGCTTTTCAATCGTATAACTTTGGTGTTTATATGGCTAATTATCATCGCCATTTCGGTCACGAGTGGCAACGATACGCAAGTTACTGGTTACAGTACTACTGGTCCGATAAACATGGCATCGATTTTATTGGCAGATTGTGGCGCGAATCTGTTGGACCGGAAGATCCAATTGAAGCCTACATGCGCATAAACGGTTTGTCGGTAGCCGAAATGAATAACGAACTTTATGATGCAGTATCTCATTTAGTAACCTGGGATATTGATGCTATCCGTGAGGTTGGAAGTAACTACATCGGACAGTATGAATATAAATTTTACGAGGCAGAAGATGGTAGCTACCAGGTAGCTTACAGCAAATGTCCGGGAACAACAGGATACAATGTTATCCCTTTAAATGTTCCGGAAGCCGGTACAGTAGTTACCACAAAATTTGCTCTTCTCCAGCCGGGATCGGCTCTTGCAGCTAATGACCCCGGAACTTACGATGAAAACGGTACGTCGATGACTACCACAAACTACAATCCGGGCACACTTACAAGAGCAGGCTTTCGTTATGGTTACGTGGCGCTGCTCGAATCGGGCGAACGTGTTTACGGCGAAATGAACCGCAAATTGTCTGCTGAAATTGAATTTACAGTACCCGAAGGTTGCGAGCGTTTGTGGCTGGTAGTTTTGGGTGCACCTTCAACATACGAATCACATGGTTGGGATGAAAAGGAGAGTAACGATGACCAGTGGCCTTACTCAGTGAGCTTCACAAACACCGATCTGTTAGGAAACGTTGTTATCGATCCGAATGCTGATCCTGAAGATTTGACATTGACTTACGATGTTTCGTTTGCAGCCGATGCTGAAGGTTATACAGGCGACTATGTTAATCTGAACACCAACGGCGATATAAATAAAGTGGTTCAGGCTTTAGCCATGCAACCATCTGAAATTGCTGGTGCGTTGTTAGCTGAAGGTTCAACACCACAGGAAGGTAAAATTGCTTTTGCTGCCGTTGAATCGGATGGTTCGTTAAGTTACAATACAACTGCAAACGGACATGGATTCTGGTTCGATAGCAATGGTGATGTAATTGGCTGGGGTAACGACAACGACAGTAAATTATTTAGCGAATTTGCCGTTGGTACTTTCGAGTTTCATATTGGTCAGTTCCCCGGAAAATCGAGCAGTGGTGATACTTACACCATAAAAGAAGCCCTGGTTTACCAGAAAGACGGAACACAATACCAGGTAACATTTGTATTTAACGTTACAATAAATTAGCACATTGTTGAGTCAGTACTTACATATTAACCGGAATTTTAAATCGTTGTTTTCGCTGGTTTTCATCATCGTTATCGGCTTGGTATTCACACGTTGTAACGAAGTTGATTTGAATGATGACCCTGTGGAAAAATCAGAAGTTGAAAAATATAAGGTAGCAACGGTTAATATTGTAACTGCCAACAATGCTGAAATAGTATCGAAAGAAGATTATACCGATTGTTCGGTAGAGGTTAGATCTGGAAACGAGAAATGGAATTTTTTGGGTACCGGAAGAATCAGGGGAAGAGGTAACTCCACCTGGTTGTGGTACCCGAAAAAACCATTTCGTATTAAATTGGATGAAAAAGCATCAGTACTTGGTTTAAATGAGAATAAGGATTGGATTCTGCTGGCCGATTATCGTGATCCAACACACCTGATGAATACTTTTGTTTTTACGGTGGGGCAACAGCTTGAAATGCCCTATGTAAATAATATTCGCTACGTTGAGGTAAATTTAAACGGCGAATATTTAGGACTTTACTCATTAACCGAACAAGTTGAAGAAGGAAAAAACAGGGTGGCAATCGATGAAGAGAATGGATATTTGTTGTCGCTTGATGTCGACGACGGCCCTGAACTGGCACCGGAAGAGAGCGACAATTTTTGGTCGTCGGTATACCATATGCCGGTTTGTGTAAAAAATCCTGCTATCATTTCAGGTGATCAGTTAACGCAGATAAAAGCCGAATTTGCCACGTTAGAGACAGCCATAAAAAATGCTAATTACAGCGAAGTTGAGCAGCTCTTAGATATACCTACGTTCATCGATTTTATGTTGATTCAGGAGTTGGTGTATAACGTTGAAGTGGCTGCCCCACGAAGTATGTATCTTTTTAAAGATGTAGACGGAAAATGGACAATGGGGCCATTGTGGGATTTTGATGCCGGTTTCGATTTTGATTGGGGAACAATGTACACCGGACACAATTATTTTATGAATCATCGTGAATTGGTTTTGGGGACCTCTCCGGTTAATCACACCGGAGGCTATATAGTCCCGAACTTTTTCACCGATCTCTTTAAAAGCAAGCAGTTTGTAGCTGAGTATAAAACAAGGTGGTTGGCGATTGAAGATAAAATTATGACAGAGTGTTGGCCGGCAACATACGCCTACGCAGAACAATTTGCAGATGCTATGAAACGCGATGCTGAACGTTGGCCCATCAACAAGGATAATGAAAACGAGATACAACGAATGCGGCAATGGTTAATCACCCGCGTAAACTATTTAGGCGTAGTAATTAACAACTATCCCGATGGATTAAACTAGTTACTATACAAGATATACTAGTCTGTAAAAATGTGGAAATTATAAATTTGTAAGTATAAATTAAACCAACAGAATTGTAACTGTAAAAAATACAAATCAATCAATTTTAAGCATATAACTTATTGTAGTTGAGTATTAAATAATTAAAAAGACATTAAATGAAACCAAAGAATATTCTTTTCTTTCTGCTGTGTTGGAGCCTTACGATGAATGCGGGAGCATTTGCATCATCTTTAGTTGCTTCCTCTGATTCGATAGACATTAACAAAGGTTCGCTCGAATTTTCTACACCCGATTTCAATATCGAAATATTAAAATCATCGCATACTGTTGCCGGATTGCACCCGGTTTCGGAGCCTGAGTTTGATTTTACTCCAGGCGAATTGCTGGCCAAAAGAAACAAGGCCGGTTTTTATCACTTGGGTGATATTAACTTCCGTGTAAAATCGGAAGGTGCCAGTGATTGGACATCATTCTCATCTGCTGCATCGCGCAAAAGCGTTAAAACTGTTGATCCTAAAAACGATAACCAACTGGCCGTTTCCGATTTGAGCGGTATTTTGGAAAACAGCCCGGTTCAGGTATTACGTTACTGGGAAAAGAAAGATGGTCATCTTGCTTTGCGTTTCGAGATCAAAAACACTTCATCAGAAGCTGTTGAGATTGGTGCGCTTGGAATTCCATTGATTTTCAACAATAACCACGACAGAAAAACGCTGGACGAAGCACATGCCGAAAACGTTTTCTACGATCCGTACATTGGTATGGACGCCGGTTATTTGCAGGTAATTCGTTTAAAAGGTAGTGGTCCTGTTTTATTGGTTTTACCTTTGGAAAATACTCCATTCGAAGCATGGAATCCTCTGCTTGACGATCCAACACGACGTGGAATTACTTTCGAAGGTTTCCACGAATGGATGCCGTTAACAAAAGCATACGCTGAAAACGAGTGGAAAGAAGCTACTCCATGGAACACACCATCATCAAAAATATTAAAACCGGGAAAATCGGTTAGCTACGGTGTACAGTTTGTACTTACCGATGCGATTAAAAACATCGAACCTGCATTGATCGAAAACGATCGTCCGGTTGCTTTCGGAGTTCCCGGATATGTTGTTCCGCAAGATGTAAAAGCGGATTTGTTTATAAAGTACAGCCAAAAAGTAAAAAGCATGCAGGTTGAACCTGAAGGTGCGCTTGAGCTGAAAAAACTGGAGACTACAGAAAATGGTTGGGTAAAATATGCTGTTGCCGCAAAACAGTGGGGAAGAGCACGTTTAACCATCACTTATAAAGATGGTTTAACACAAACCATTAACTACAAAGTTATTAAACCTGAAGAGCAGGTAGTTGCCGACAACGGAAACTTCCTGATGACAAAACAATGGTTCGATGACGAAGACGATCTTTTCGATCGTGGTCCGTCGGTAATTACTTACGATTACGAAGAGCAAAAACAGGTAACTGAAGATAGCCGTGCCTGGATTTGCGGATTAAGTGACGAAGGTGGTGCCGGTGCATGGTTAAATGCCGTTATGAAACAATTGGTTCAACCGGATAAGAAAGAGGTAGCGATGTTGGAAGACTTCGTTCAGAAAACCATCTGGGGTGGAATTCAGTACAACGAAGGTCATGAAAAATATGGCGTTCGCAAAAGTATGTTCTACTACGAGCCTGATTCGATGCCAGCCGGAACTTACAGCAAAGATGTAAATTACAACACCTGGGCTGCCTGGGATAAAAAACACGCCGAAACTGTTGAACGTTCATACAATTATCCGCATGTTGCTGCTGCTTATTGGGTAATGTATCGTTTAGCCCGCAACTACGAAGGATTGGTATCGCAGCAAACATGGGATTGGTACCTGATGAGTGCTTACCAGACGTCGATGGCAATGATGGAGTTGGCTCCATACTATGCACAGTTCGGTCAGATGGAAGGTAGTGTTTTTGTGCATATTCTTGATGATTTAAAAGCTGAAGGATTGTGGGAATATGCCCGCAAACTGGAAGGAGCTATGAAAGGTCGTGCCGATCACTGGGCATCGTTAAATTATCCTTTTGGTAGCGAAATGCCTTGGGATTCAACAGGCCAGGAAGAGGTTTATATGTGGTCGCGCTACTTTGGTTACGGCGAAAAAGCCGAAACTACATTAAAAGCGATTTTGGCTTACATGCCAACTATTCCTCACTGGGCATACAACGGTAACGCACGTCGTTACTGGGATTTCCTTTACGGTGGAAAACTTTCGCGTGTTGAGCGTCAGATTCACCACTATGGATCGGCATTGAACGCTATTCCTGTTTTATACGAATACAAAGAACATCCTGAAGATCTGTACCTGTTGCGTGTTGGTTACGGTGGTTTAATGGGATCGATTTCAAATATTACACAAGATGGATTTGCTCCTGCAGCATTTCACTCGTTCCCGTCAACATTGAAAAACGATGGTATTTCAGGCGACTACGGAAGTGGTTATTACGGTTATGCCGTAAACACATCAACCTATTTAATGCACAACGACGAGTTTGGCTGGTTGGCTTTTGGTGGTAATATCACCGAAAACGGCGATGTAGTTCGTGTTGATTTAACTACAGCAGCTAAATCAGGAGTGTATGTTGCTCCGCTAAAAATGTGGGTAACATTAGATGCTGGTAAATTTAAAGCTTTCACGTACAACCAGTCAACCGGAAAAGTAGTGGTTGAATTGGAAGAAGCTAACGATTATACACCAAACGCTTATTTGCGAATTAAATCATTCGACGAGGAAACAGCGGCAAGCGCAGTTGCCGGCCTTGATAAAAATGAGCGCGGACAATATGTAATTCCACTTAAAAATCAAGTGGTAGAAGTAGAGTTGAATTAATCAATAGAATAAAATGAATTCCGCAGTGGCCTCGGTTGCTGCGGGATTCACCTCAAAAAATCAAAAAAAACTTTGTAAAGCAATATCCATTCTGTTTTTGGATACCGGCAGTAAGTTTTTCTATCGCTATTCCGGAATGGATACTCATTTCTGTTCACAATTATTTACTCCTCTTTATATCCAGAAAATCAATCATTATGAAAAGAATTTACTGCTTAAAAATTCCACTGCTGTTGTTTCTGACAGTCGTTTTTCAGCTTCATAGTTTTGCAATTTCTGCAAATCAAGCTGAAAACGATAGTATCAATATTGCCTTAATTGCAACTCCAAGTACCTCGTTTGTTTCAGGTTGGGAAAACCTGGGAGCTGTTAATGATGGAGAAACACCATCAAATTCGAACGATAAGACAAATACCGCCTACGGAAACTGGGATAATCCGGATTCGTATCAGTGGGTGCAGTATGATTGGAATCCTCAATTTATTGCAACGTCTGTTGAAATTTACTGGTTCGACGATGGCGGCGGTGTATTAACACCTGACGAAGCGTACATCGAGGTTTTCGACGCAGACGCTAACGACTGGGTAAAACTGGTTGATGTTCCTTGTGTAAAGGACCAGTTCAACAGCGCCTCGTTCGCTGCAACAACTGTTTCAAAACTTCGTGTGACCATGCGTAATTACAGCCAGTCAACCGGAATCCTTGAGTTTAGGGTTTGGGGAAGCAGCCTGTCGGGAAGTACCGATATTGAGGCGCCTTCTTCTCCAGGAAGCCCTGAAATCGTGAATATTTCACAAACAAGTATTGCCATATCCTGGGATACTTCAACCGATGATAATAAAGTTGCTGGTTACCAGGTGTTGCTGAATGATTCGGTATACAAGGAAGCTCCTTACCATATGGCAACAATATCGGGTATGCCGCGAAACGAAATGTATATGATCGCTGTTCAGGCAGTTGATGCCGCTGGTAACGTATCGAAACCCAGCGAAGGTGTTTGGGTATTTTTTGGCGACGAAGAGCAAGCTGCCGAACCTTTTTCATGGCCTAATTTCTCGCCAACTTTAAATTATAACTTCAGAGATGAATATCCTGACTTGGAAATGCCAACCAAAGATTTGGATGACTGCCCAGAGGTTGTGGGAACACAGTCTTCAGGATGGTGGACATTTAAATGGGGCCCTAATGCCCGCAGCGAAATAACAGAGGCCGCTATCACGCCAATGTTGGAGCGTTTTAATGAGGATTTTGCGTATTTCAGAAATGAAATGGGATGGCCTCCCGACAAAAGAGCAAAAAATGGATACCGAAGTGCCATTTATCTGTTTGGATCAGGATTATGTACTGACGATGCCGATACCACTGCTCTTGGTGGTTGGATGGGAAGCATAAACTATCAGAATGAAAACTGGCCAATGGTGCTGGCATCTTATTTTCCTGTTTATTCTTTCGATCCTGATTGCCCTTATCCTGAAAAAGGTTTCCAGACTGGAGCAATGATTCATGAAGGAATACATGCTATTCTTGCCGATTTGCCCGGGTGTAAAAAAGCTGCCTGGTTTCACGAAGGAGGAAATACATGGTTGCAGCAGGAGATGGAAGCCCGGAGACTTCAAAGCTATAACTCTATGGGATTTCTGAATGCCGGACCGTATATCGCTCCTTTTATGCCTATTGAATGTTACACCGGTTGGTTGCAAGACGGAAGTTTTGGCGGTCCGAGTGCTGAAGGAGTAAATATGTTTGAAGGAAGCCAGCAAATTTGCACCTGGAGAAATATGTTAGGCGGAACTCAGTACGGAAATACATTCCCAACCTTTCTGGGCCAGGTTTTAGGTACAGGTAGTGTTGCCTGGATTTGGCAAAACTGTCCGGAACGTGTTTTGGAAGGAATGGAAGCAGGTATTGGCGAAACACAAATCAGACGACTGATTATGGAATACCGTGCCAAACAAGCATTGCTGGATATGAAGGAATGGAGTGGAGCGGTTAAGAAACTGGTTGATGATAACTTCAATGGTACAATTGGTGTGGAATGGGAGCCAAACTGGATTGATTGCACCCCATGGAAAGTTACTCCATACGCCAAAACTTGGATGTTGGATACTGAAAATAGAATATTGACTCCTGAACCACGAACAACGCCGGGGTGGTCGGGTGCCAACCAGATTCCACTTTTGGTTTCAGGCTCCGAAGTTGAAGTGAACTTTATACCAAAGGGTAAAAATATGACCTGTCAGTTGGCTTATCGTGCCACCGATGGTACGCCTGTTTACAGCAAGCCGGTATCAAGCGGATCGTGTAAACTGAAGTTGGATAAAGCACCGGCAAACGGTGTTGTAATTGCAGTAATCTGCAATACCGACTATGTTTACGAAGGCGAAGAAACGCGTAAAGCACACTTCGATTACCGTTTACAACTGGTTGAAGGTATTACCGACAAAGCCAGTGTAAATAAAAAATGGTACGATTACACATCAACAATCATCAATGTTCCTGATCCGGTTGAGCCATTTCCTACAGAAGGTGCACTTTACGATCCGAATGTAACTACCGGTGCTCAAAATATTTCAATTGGCGAGAATGAAAGTTCTTCAAAGATTTATCCAAACCCGATTGCCGGAAACGATGTATTGAAGATTGAATTTAAAGATCACAATACAGTAAAAAAGGAAGTTCGCATTGTAGATGCAAGGGGAAATATTTTGTATGTTCAACAGGATATTCAGTCCGACCGATTTGAAATTCCGTTGGAGGCCCATTTAAAGCAAGGTATTTACTTTGTAAATGTTCGTAGCGATGAAACAAATGATACGCATAAATTTCTGGTTCGTTAATGCTTAACAACCAGGAATGCGTTTAAAAATATAAGGTTTATTATGAAGCAATCTTTATTCGTACTTATGGTTTTACTGCTGGCACTGGCAAGCAGTAAAACCTCAGCGCAACTTACAAAAGCAGATTATGCGCGCGCCGATTCCGTGATGAAACTTGGCGAGTTGGTATACAACCAGGTAGCACAAATTACCTGGATCGATTCATCATCGGTATTTTGGTACCGAATAAAAACGCGCGATGGTATGAAATATCAATTGGTTGATGCGCAAAAAGGATCGAAAAAGATAGCTTTTGATACCGATAAACTGGTTGACGCGCTAAACCAGCAGTTGGATAAAGAAATCTCATCAAAAGACCTGGTTTTGCGCGATTTGAAATTTGATACGGATGAAAAAATAATTCAATTTAATTTCAAAAAAGCATATTGGACTTGTGAACTGAAGAAGTATGAGTTAAAGAAAGATTCAGTTGAGAAAGATCGCAACGGAAATGGATATTGGGGAGGCTTTTTTGATGAAAAAGGAAACGACCCGGTTTCTTCGCCTGATGGTGAATGGGAAGCTTTTGTAAGGGAAAGTAATGTTTACATCAAAAACAAGAAAACCAATAAGGAGTTTCAGTTGAGTTTTGACGGAGCTCCCGGCGATTTTTACTCGTCGTATTTTTCGTGGTCACCCGACTCAAAAAAGTTGGCAGTCAACAAAATTCGCGATGCTGAAAAGCGTGAGATCTTTTTTGTAGAGTCGTCGCCAAAAGACCAGTTGCAGCCCATTTTGCATAAACGCGATTACCGCAAACCGGGTGATGCTATGCCAATAAAACATCCGGCATTGTTTGATGTGGAAAATAAAAAGCAGATTCCGGTTAATACCGATGCTTTTGAACACCAGTTTAGTCTCACCAATCCCAGATGGAAAGAAGATGCTTCGGCTTTTACTTTTGAGTTTAATCAGCGCGGGCACCAGGCCTACAAAGTAGTGGAAGTGAATGGCGAAAGTGGCGATGTTAAAGTGCTGATTGATGAGCAAAGCATAACTTTTATTGATTACAGCAGCAAACGATACCGTTACGATGCAGAAGATAGCAATGAGATTATCTGGGCATCGGAACGCGACGGATGGAATCACCTCTACCTGATCGATTCGGAAACCGGCAAGGTGAAAAACCAGATCACAAAAGGAGAGTGGGTAGTACGAAATGTAATTAAGGTTGACGACGAAAATCGTACGATATTCTTTTACGGATCGGGCAAAAACGCTGATGAAGATCCGTATTATTTGCATTGTTACAAAGTAAATTTTGATGGCAGCGGATTAACCGATCTAACACCGGAGAAAATGAACCATGATGTGTCGTTCTCAAAAGATCTCAATTATTTTACCGACACTTATTCAACGGTTGATACACCACCTTTTACAGTGGTTCGCAGTTCTGTTGATGGAAAAGTAATGGTGGAGCTGGAAAAAACAGATATTTCAGACTTACTGGAAAAAGGATGGATTGCACCCGAACCGTTTGTAGCCAAAGCCCGCGACGGCAAAACAAATATTTGGGGAAATATTTATCGGCCTACCAATTTCGATGAAAGTAAAACATACCCAATAATCGAATACATTTATGCAGGTCCGCACAGTTCGTTTGCACAAAAAAGTTTTAGCCCCGTTAGTTATGCTTTCTCAAGCCTTGCAGAGTTAGGGTTTGTTATTGTACAGATGGACGGAATGGGAACTTCGAACCGTTCGAAGGCTTTCCACGATGTATGCTGGAAAAATCTGAAAGATGCCGGATTCCCCGATCGTATTTTGTGGATAAAAGCGGCTGCCGAAAAATACAGTTACATGGATACCACACGCGTGGGTCTGTTTGGTGGATCGGCAGGTGGACAAAGCACTTTGGCCGGACTGTTATTTCATCCTGAGTTTTACAAAGCAGGAGTTTCGTCATGCGGTTGCCACGATAACCGAATGGATAAAATCTGGTGGAACGAGCAGTGGATGGGTTACCCAATCGGGCCTGAATATGCCGAATGTTCGAACGTAGAAAACGCCGATAAACTGCAGGGAAAACTGATGCTGATTGTTGGCGAAATGGACGACAACGTTGATCCGGCATCAACAATGCAGGTTGCCGATGCGCTGATAAAAGCTAAAAAGGATTTTGAACTGGTGGTGCTGCCCGGAACAAATCATACACTTGGCGGAACCTACGGCGAGCAAAAACGTCGCGATTTCTTTGTGCATAATTTTTTAAAGCAGGAAACTCCGGATTGGAATACTGACACATCAAATTAACTAAAAATAAAACTCTGTGTAATGACTAACTTTTTCGCTCATAAAAATGTAAGGATTCTGGTGGTGATAATTGCCGGAATTTTGTCGTTCTCCAGTTTGGCGGCCAGGGAGTACGAAATCGTGAAACCGCCCAAAGAACTGAAGCTCGATCCGTTTTACAAAAAGTATGTTAATGTAAATGGTATTCATATTATGAGTTCGAACCGGGTTCCCGATTCGGCTTTTGTTAAAGCTTGCGAGATCATTGATTTTATGACCGCCGGCTTACCAAAAGACGTACTCAGCCAGATGGTGAAATTGAATACCCGCGTTGGAATTATGGCGCGTTACGAAGGAACAACCGATATTCCTGAACACGCTTATTTGGCCAACGATACAACATTAAACTGGGATGTTCGTGCACGTGGACTGGGCGGAACCATGGAAGATCCGCTGACGACTTGTGCCGAAGAAAACCTGTTGTGCTACCAGATTGACAAGTACCATGCTGAAGACATTCTGATACACGAATTTGCGCACACCATTCACGGTGTTGGAATTATGCCGCTTGATGATAATTTCAATGATTTGCTTCAGGAGAAACTTGATGCCGCCATGGCCGCCGGAAAATACAAAAACACATACGCAGCAACAAACATTTGGGAATATTGGGCCGAAGGTGTGCAAAACTGGTTTAACGTAAATGCCGAAGTTGAAACACCTGATGGAAAACATAATTGGGTAAATACTCGCTCGGATATGAAAAAATACGATCCTCATTTGTATGAAATTGTGAGTCGGTATTTCCCTGAATTTGATGGCAGCCCCTCTTGCCACGCCGCTGTAAACTTATATGTACAGTAAACCTTAAACTAAATCAATATGGAAACATTTGTTCAACCAAAAAGAAGAATCAGTTCACTAATTAAAGATGAACATCGACTGCGTGATGTTCACATGTTCAAAAAATTGTCGGAGCCCGAATTACTCGACCTCGAGTTTAACTCAGTATATAAAAATTTTAAAAAGCGCACTGTTATATACCGCGAGGGGTGTCGTCACTCAGGATTGTACGTTGTGCTTAAGGGAATTGTGAAAATATACAAGATTGGCGCAAATGGTAAACAACAGATCTTAAAATTTGCACAAGTAGGAGATCTTATCGGGTACCGCTCGCTGTTAACTAACGAGCTGGCCTGTACTTCGGCAAAAGCCTATGACGATACTGTTGTGTGTCATATCCCGTACAATACCATGTTGCACCTGTTTCAACAAAACTGGGATTTTACACACGGAATGATGAAGTTTATGTGTAAAGAATTGGGCGAGTCGAATACCTTTATTACCGATATTGCTCAGAAAACTGTACGCGAACGTACGGCCGAAATGCTACTCATTTTAAAAGATGAATTTGGACTGGATAAATACAATGCGCTTCAAATAGCAGTAACGCGCGAAGACCTTGCGAATATGGTTGGAACCGTTACAGAATCACTCATCCGCGTAATGTCCGAATTCAGAAATGAGAATCTGCTCGATCTTACGGGCAGAAAAATTGTGTTTCTCGATACCAAAAGTTTGCAATCAATTGCTAATATCTGATTGTTGAACTATAGCGAAAAATCAACCACATTATCATAGATAGAAGTTTAGGTGGGATGGTCAGTACCTGCAATTGCTATGTTGCAATGTGGGGCTGACTTTTTCTTAGTTTTAGAGTCACTTATTCAAAACGTTAGCATATGAAAAATCCACATTTAGTTTTTCTGAGATTGGTTGTGTTTGTAGTTTGTGCAACCATTACCAAGGCAGGGTTTGCCCAAAATTCAGCCGACACTGTATTTGCCACCGTTTCTATGGATGCTCCGCACACGCACTATTACCAGGTTGAGATGGATTTTAATAGTAATGGAGAGCAAAACTTCGAGGTTAAAATGCCTGTTTGGACACCCGGTTATTACTGGATGTTAAATTTCGCCAAAAACGTAACAAGTTTTTCAGCTACCGATGAAAATGATAATCCGCTGCAATTTTTAAAAACAGATTTAAATACCTGGCAGATAAAAGCCGGTGACGCAAAACGAGTAAAAATTTCGTACGATGTTTATGCCTACGAACGTTCGGTTGCCGATCCGTGGCTGGACGACGGACGTGCTTTTATTCAGCCAACAGGCGTTTTTATGTTTTCGCAAGAACTGATTCAAACGCCGGTGGTGCTACAAGTGAATCCTTATAACGAGTGGTCGACAGTAACAACCGGTTTAGATTGCTTGAATGAAAAAGAACACATTTACCGGGCTGAAGATTTCGATGTGCTTTATGACAGCCCGATTCTTGCCGGAAATATGGAAATCCTTTCGTTTGAAGTGGACGGCATTCCGTATACCATTTCAATGGAGAATCCGGCTGAATTTGACCGCGAAACTTACATCGGCGATTTCAAAAAAATTGTAAAAAGTGCTACTTCGTTAATGGGTGATATTCCTTATTCCCACTATTCATTTCTGATAATGGATCAGGGATTTGGTGGTTTGGAGCACCGTAATTCAATGGCTGTTTTTTCAAACTCAAACTACGATGTTACAAATAGCCGAGGATACCAATCGTGGCTGGCGTTTATTGCACACGAATTTTTTCACTTGTACAATGTAAAACGTATTCGCCCGATTGAATTGGGACCTTTCGACTATTGCAACGAGAACCTGACGAACATGCTATGGGTGGCCGAAGGATTGACGGTTTATTACGAATATATGGTGCTGAACCGTGCCGGATTAATGTCGCAGCAGGAAGTGCTGGATGCCTACAGTAAAACCATTGCTAATTTCGAAAATGCCAATGGGCGTAAACATTTAACGGCCCGTCAGGCCAGTTACGATACCTGGCTCAATTTCTTTAACTGGAACAACCACACCGACAATACCACCATCTCGTACTACGATATTGGTAACGCGCTGGGCATGTTGCTCGATTTAAAGATCAGGAACGAAACCGACGGCGAAAAATCGCTTGAAGATGTAATGCGAACCATTTATAACGATTTTCATAAAACGCAAAACCGCGGTTATACTGATGAAGAATTCCGCGAAGTTTGTGAAACGATTGCCGGATGTTCGCTGGAAGAGATCTTTCATTACGCTGAAATAACCGGGCCTATGGATTACGCTGAAATAACCGGGCCTATGGATTACCAGAAATACCTGGATTATGTAGGTGTAAAAATGAATCTCACGCCAACTAAAACAGTGTCGTTCGGACTGACTGTGAGAAAAGCTGGCGAGGGCTGGCAAATCACAGACATCGACCGAAATTCGTGGGCTTGGCAAATTGGCTTGAGTATAAACGACCAAATTCTTGCCATTAACGGAACAGCAGCAAATGAAACGCTGATTGGTTCGTTAACGAATCCTGAAAAACAAGGTGAAGTTACACTGAAAGTAAAACGCAGAAGTGGAGAGAAAGAATTTACCATCCCGACTTTTGAACAGGAGTGGTGCGATTATAAAATGCAGGTGAAAGCCGATATAAACGATAAACAGAAACAATTACTGGAGAGCTGGATTCTCGAAAAATAGACAAGAAAATGAGGAAATTTCTATTGAGCATGATTGCGGGAGTATTACTCCTTTCGTCGTGCGGAAATAAAACAACAGAACAAAAAACCACACACATTTCTAACCCGGTTTTGCCCGGTTGGTTTGCCGATCCTACGATAAAAAAGTTTGGCGATATTTATTACATCTACGCCACAACCGACAATGAAATGCTGGCATCGGGAGCGCCAACTGTTTGGTACAGTCGCGATTTGCAAAACTGGTACAACTATATAATGGAAGTGCCTACGTTGAATTCGGTAGCTTTGCGCAATTTTTGGGCACCCGATATTTTAGAGGGCGAAGATGGCCGATATTACCTATATTTTGGAAACTGCCAGGCCGGATGTAATATTTATGGTTATGTATCGGATACGCCGGTTGGCCCTTGGGAAAAATTACACGACGATGATACGCCGGTAATTGCACAGAATTATCCGATCGATGGATTTCCATCGTTGGATGCTCAGTTCTTTCAGGATGACGATGGCCGCATTTACGGCTATTGGGGAACCTGGGTTCACTACAACAGCGGTTATGCGGTTGGCGAGTTAAACGCCGAAACCATGGACGTAATGTCGAACTCTACCAATATTCCGCTGGCACAAACGCCAAATCCATTTGAGGCGGCATACATGATGAAAAAAGACGATAAATACATTTTGATGTATTCCGCCGAATCGTGCCACAACGAAACCTACAAAGTATTGTATTCATACGCTAACGATCCGTACGGACCATTTACACCGGGAGAAAATAACCCGATTTTGCAGACCAACGAAGACGGAACTACTCACGGACCGGGCCACCATTCGGTGCTGGAAAATGGCGACGATTATTACATCGTTTACCACAAACACGATGTTCCGTTTACTGCAGGCGGAATGGCTCGTCAGGTGTGTATCGATAGCATGATATTCGAGAACGACTCAACGATTAAAGCGGTGGTCCCAACGCAAAAAGGAATTAAGGCTTTTATTCCGAGTGAAGTGCCTGAAGATATTGCATTTGAAGCTGTAGCATCGTCTTCGTCGTTTTATCATTTGCAATCGCCTGCTTACGATTATGAATATTTACCCAATTTTGCTTTTGATAACGATAACGCTACCATGTGGAAAGCTGCCGATAACACTTTCCCACAAAGCCTGTCGGTTGATTTAGGCGAAGAAAAAGACATTAAACGAATTGCTACACAGTTCGAATTCTCTCCTTACTATTATCAGTACCAAATTGAATATTCTACTGATAGTACAAATTGGGAAGTTTATGCCGATCGTTCGGAAAACCGGACACCGGGTAGTCCGATGATTGATGATAACGACGTGAGCGCGCGTTACCTGAAACTTACCATTTTGGCAACAGAGCAAACCGGAACTTTTGCCGCTGTGTGGAATATGAAAGTTTACGAGCAAACATTCGATATTCCATTGAACCTCGTAAATAAACCATCGGAGAATGACCCGGGCGCCGCAAGCTCGCAGAGTATGATTGTTGGTTTTAATGCAAATTCACTTTCCGGCAACACGTTCGATAAACTGGAAAACACTGGTTCGTTGGGTGGCGATTTAGTTAAAAAAGGAAATGTAAATATCGTTACCGACAAAGAAAGTGGTGAAAAGGCAATCGAATTCTCGAAAGGAGCTTTGGAATTGGACGGAATTGCAGTACCAAGAAGTTTAGAGTGGAACGGTGCATTTACAATTTCAACATGGGTGAAAAATCCTGAAGTAAGCGACAGAGACGAGTGTCTGGCATCGTGGTGCGACAGAAGTGCGCATTACCTGGCCAATTCGTACAACGCTGTTCATTACAATAAAAGTAATTACGGTGCGGTTGCTCACCTCGACGGCCATTTTGATTTGCCCTACAATAAAGTACCCGAAGCCAATAAATGGCACCACATTGTAGTTACATTCGATGGGGTAGTGGAAAAAGTTTATGTGGACGGTGTGTTGGATACTGCTCAAAATATGCTTTTGTCATCGGCAGTTGATAATGCAAAGATCAGAATTGGCGCTTCGGATGCCGGCGAATACTACACCGGTTTGATGGCTGCCTTCGAAATGTATGATTATGCTTTGCCACAGTCGGCGATTGAGAAAGCATACAGCGAATCAGATTCAAAATAGAAAATAATTAATTGACAAGGGACTCAATTAACAAATTATAGAATAACAGTACATCGTACTCGTAAAAAAGGAGCTGCTCAGCTCCTTTTTTTATTAGAATGAATATAAATACAGTTGTCTGTTAAAAATGCCGAATCCTGGCTTTGGAGCCATTCGTATTATTTAAGGATTTGCTGTAAGTGTCAGAAAATAAATTTGTTGAGCGATAAATGTTCTTATGTGTAGTAGCCTGTTTAATTTATGTTCTTCAGCATAATTATTCATTTTGCAGGATGGTGAATAATAAAAGTTAAAAATACTTTTATAGATTTGTTCCATCAATAATACTATGAAACACTATACGAGACATCCGAAACATTTTGTATCAGTTGACTGCGTGATACTGGGGTACGACGAAGGGGAACTTTGTTTACTACTTTACCCAAGAGGTTTTGAGCCATCAAAAGGTGCGTGGTCGCTAATGGGAGGATTTGTGCAGGATGGAGAATCATCGGATGACGCCGCCAAACGCGTATTAAAACAAACTATTGGTCTTGAAGATATTTTTATGCAGCAGGTGGCTGCATTTTCCAATCCCGACCGTGATCCGGAAGCAAGGGTAATCAGTCTTGCTTATTATGCTTTGGTACGTATGGATGAACACGATAAAGCCTGTGTTAGAGAGAATGGCGCACATTGGTGGCCCATTTCTGCACTGCCGGAAATGATCTTCGATCATGGGCAAATGGTAGAGCAGGCGCTGGTAAAATTACAACAGGAAGCCGGCTATCGTTTAATCGGTAAAGAACTGCTGGCCGACAAATTTACCTTACTTCAATTGCGCAAATTATACGAAGCTATATTTCAGCGTGAATTTGATCCCGGAAACTTCAGAAAAAAAATATTATCGCTAAATGTGTTGGATCGCCTGAATGAAAAAGATTTATCAGAATCGAAAAAAGGAGCTTTTTATTACACCTGTAAAAGCGAAGTTACCGAGCGCGGTCTCGACCGTATTGTAAAAGTTTAAAAGCATATAAGAGTAATATATACATTTAAAATAAAATCAAAGAATATGAGCAGTACATTAAAAGAAATGGAAGTATGGTTTGTAACAGGTAGCCAACACCTTTACGGACCTAAAACACTGGAGCAAGTTGCAGAGCATTCAAAAGAAATTGCTGCTGCTTTTGACGCATCTACAGAAATTCCTGTAAAAGTTGTAGTTAAACCTACCGGAACAGGATCGAAAGAAATACACCGCATTTGTAAAGACGCAAACAGCGACGATAACTGTATTGGTATTATTACCTGGATGCACACTTTCTCTCCTGCAAAAATGTGGATTCACGGATTGAAAGAATTAAACAAACCTTTGTTGCACCTGCATACACAGTACAACAAAGAAATTCCATGGGACGAAATCGATATGGATTTCATGAACCTGAACCAGAGTGCACACGGCGACAGAGAATTCGGTCATATTACAGCACGTATGCGTTACAACCTTAAAGTTGTTGTAGGTCACTGGCAGGATCCTAAAACCGTTTCACAGGTTGCTTCATGGGCACGTGTAGCTGCTGCATGGGCTGATTCGCAAGACATGCTAATTGTACGTTTCGGAGACCAGATGAACAACGTTGCAGTTACCGATGGTGACAAAGTAGATGCGGAAAGAGTATTCGGATATCACGTAGATTACTGTCCTATTGCTGAGCTTGTTGCCGTACAAAATGAAGTAACAGACGAAGAAGTTGCTGAATTGGTAAAAGTATACGAAGCCGACTACAACTTTGTAGATAACTGTAAAGAAGGTGGAAAAGATCGCGAGCAGGTAGCTCACGCAGCTAAAATTGAAATCGCATTGCGTCGCCTGTTGGAAGCTAAAGGTGCAAAAGCATTTACTACAAACTTTGATGATTTGGAAGGTATCGATCAGTTGCCAGGTTTGGCTTCGCAGCGATTGATGGCTGACGGTTATGGATTTGGTGCAGAAGGTGACTGGAAAACAGCTGCTTTATTGCGTACGATGTGGTTTATGAGCCAGGAAATGCCAAACTATAAAGGATGTTCTTTCCTTGAAGATTATACCTTGAACTTCGATGGCGAAAACAGTGCAATTCTTCAGGCGCACATGTTGGAAGTTTGTCCGTTAATTGCTGATGGCAAACCAACTCTTGACGTACTTCCTTTGGGAATTGGTGGTAAAAATGATCCTGCCCGCGTTATTTTCAAAAGTAAAACCGGACCTGGTGTTGCCGCTACAGTTGTAGATATGGGAAGCCGTTTCCGTATGATCATTAACGCTGTAGATTGTATCGAATCAAAAGATCTTCCAAAACTTCCTGTTGCAAGTGCACTTTGGATTCCTCAACCTAACTTCGAAGTAGGTGCTGCTGCATGGATTTTAGCCGGTGGTACACACCACACCAGCTTCTCATACGACCTGAGTGTTGAAGACTTATTAGACTATGCTGAAATTGCAGGAATCGAAGCTGTGGTAATCGACAAAAACACTACCATTCCTACGTTCAAAAAAGAACTGCGCTGGAATGATCTTTACTATCATTTGGCCAAAGGATTATAATAGAAACTAAATCAAAAAAATAAATCAACTTTTATGGAATTACTAGATTGGATTGTAATTGGCCTTTTTGGTGTTGCTCTTATCGGAGTAATCGTTTGGGTTTTAAGTCAGAAAGAAGAAACTTCTGGCGACTATTTCCTGGCAGGACGTGATGCTTCATGGATTGCGATTGGAGCTTCGATTTTTGCTTCGAATATTGGATCAGAACACCTAATTGGATTGGCCGGTGCCGGTGCCTCAAGTGGTATGGCAATGGCACACTGGGAAATTCAGGGATGGATGATCCTGATTCTTGGTTGGGTATTTGTACCGTTCTATTCACGAAGTATGGTTCTAACCATGCCCGAATTTTTGGAACGCCGCTATAACCCGGAATCCAGAACAGTACTATCACTTATTTCTTTAGTAAGTTACGTGTTAACAAAGGTTGCGGTAACTGTTTATGCCGGTGGATTGGTATTTCAACAGGTTTTCGGTATCGAAACCATGTGGGGAATCGATTTCTTTTGGATCTCGGCCATTGGCCTGGTGCTGTTAACTGCAGTTTATACCATTTTCGGAGGAATGAAATCGGTGTTATACACCTCGGTACTTCAAACGCCGATTCTGCTTGGTGGATCGCTGGTAATTGTGGTGCTTGGTTTAAAAGCCGTTGGTGGCTGGGACCAGGTATTGGAAATTGCAGGTGCTACTCAGGTTAACGAATATGGCGACAGTATGATCAACCTGATCAGGGATAACCGCGATGCTGATTTCCCTTGGCTGGGTGCTTTAATCGGCTCCAGTATCATTGGTTTCTGGTATTGGTGTACCGACCAGTTTATTGTACAAAGGGTGCTGTCGGGTAAAAACGAAACACATGCCCGTAGAGGTACAATTTTCGGTGCTTACCTGAAATTGTTGCCGGTATTCCTCTTCCTTATTCCTGGTATGATTGCTTATGCAATGAGTGCTAAAGGAGGAGTTATGCTAAACGGACAAGAGTATGTATTGCCAAGTGCCGATGCTGCTTTCCCATCGTTGGTAGCCCAGTTGCTTCCTGCCGGTATTAAAGGTCTGGTAGTTTGTGGTATTTTGGCAGCTTTGATGAGTTCGCTGGCTTCGCTGTTTAACTCTTCGGCAATGTTGTTTACCATCGACTTCTATAAACGATTCAAACCGGAAACTCCGGAGAA